>JBBTPZ010000012.1:0-2758 GCA_038065915.1 Patescibacteria group bacterium | reverse complement strand
GGCCATTTATCAAAGAAACACAATCTATTTTATATTTTATTTGAGATTTCATCAATTCTCTGTCTATTTTTTTCTCCCCTATCTATTTCAAAATCAAAAAATGGAACACTTCTCATAAAGTTCATTTTTGATTTAATAAATTCTCTAAATTCTCCACGCTTTCTTTTTAGAAAATCTATTGCCTCTGTCTCATTTTCGACAGGAAATGCCGTTATAAAAATTGTAGATTTTTTTAAATCACTGGAAACATTACAATCAGTAACTGTTATCATTGATTTTTTATTTGCTTGATACTGTATAAATTCAGCAGAAAGCTCCTTTATTAATTCTCTCACTTTTTCTTGTCGCAGTGTCATATTTTAATTTATTTAGTAACCGAGTTACTAAATACGGTTACTAAATAAAAAAACAAATTATAGATGAAAATTGTCGCTTAACGACAATTTTCATTTAAATTTCAATAATACTAAAAGATTTTATTTTATCTCCTTGGGCTATCGTAATCTTTGATTCTATTTTAGCACCAAACTCAACACCAACAGAAGCTTCTTTTATTTCTGCTCTTTGTTGTTGCAATTCCAAAATAATTCCAGTCCCTATTTCTTCATCTCTTCTTAAAATCTTTACACTTTCTTTAATTTTCAAAGTGCCTTCATCAACTCTTCCTCCTATAATTTGTTTATCTCTTGTTTTACTGAAAATTCTGATTATTTTTGCAACGCCGGTGATTTCTTCGGTTTTTGTTTTTGGCGTGATTCTTTCTATTTCACCCTTAACCCAATCCGTAAGTTCGTATATTATATTAAAAACTTTTATTTTTGTTTCAAATTTTTCTGCGATTTGATTTGCCAGATTTTCAACTAAAACATTAAAACCAATAACAAGCGTGTTTTTATCATTCCCAACATTTTTAACATCATTTTCCGATATTGAACCAACGCCAGTTTGAACAAATCTAATACAGATTTTATCATTGGTCAATTTACTTATCTCGTGTTTTATTGCTTCAATACTTCCGAGGACATCGGCTTTAATTACAATTGGGACAACCATTTTATCTAAATTTTGATTTTGAATACTGCTATTATTTTCTTTACAAACTAAACCTTTGTGCTCCGCAATATATTGTTCCGCATCTTTTTTTGATTCAAATGTTTTAAAAGGCAATCCAATTTCCGGCGCCTTACTAAAACCAGTTATTCTTATTGGAGAAGAAAAAACAGCTTCTGTAATTTTTTTACCAGAGAAATCCTCCATTATTCTTACCGGCGCAATGCTTTTCCCAACCGCTACATGCATACCATTTTTTATTTTTCCATTTGTTATTATCAAAGTCGCTGAAATACCTTTTTTAGGGTCAACATTTGTTTCAATAACAAAACCTTCGGCATTTTTAGAAGTGTCACCCTTTAATTCTTCCATTTGGGAAACCAGGAGAATTATATCTAAAAGTTTATCAACGCTTTCACCCGTCTTGGCTGAAATTGGAACATAAGGAATATCTCCGCCGTATCCTTCAATATAAATTCCATTTTCAATTAAGTCCGATATCGCTTTATTAATATTTGCCTGTGGTCTGTCTATTTTATTTATTGCAACAACAAATGGAACATCAGATTTTTTTATCGCGTTGTATGCTTCCATCGTCTGTGTTTTTACCCCGTCTTCTGCTGAAACAACTAAAATTGCCATATCTGCGACATTTGCGCCCCTTGAACGCATTGCGGAAAATGCCTCATGTCCCGGTGTATCAAGGAATGTTATTTTCTTTTCTATTTTTTTACCTTGAACTTGTTGAAAAGTATGATTAACTTCATATGCAGATATGTGTTGAGTTATACCACCGGCCTCTGAAGCAACAATATTTGTCTTTCTTATATAGTCCAGCAATGTAGATTTTCCGTGGTCAACATGGCCCATTACAACAATAATAGGAGGTCGTTCAATTATGTTTTTTTCTTCTCGTTTAGACATAAAATAAAATAAGCACAATTGTGCTTGATATAAAGAATAATACCACGAAATCAGGAAAACATAAAATCATGAAATCACAAAAACAAAAAAGCAAAAACAAAAAGTAAAGAACTAACAACCTATTTCTGCGATAGCAGAAATAGGTTGTTAGTTTAGGAAATATCCAGGACTTATTTTTATAAAAAATAAGTGCTGGGTTGACATAATTTTTAAATAGGTATATAATATAAAACAGGCAGTTCAATAAAATTTATTCACAAAAAAGGAGAAATAACCTTGAAAAAGTCATTATTTTTAATTGTTTTATTAATGTCTATCGTTTTAGTTGGGTGTTATACGTCACCCGACAATTCAATTCTTGAAGTTGAAAAATATTTGAGGGGTTGTGGCTACTATGCTCAAGAAACAATCTCGGTTTATACTTCTCAAGTTTTAGACCCTACCGTAGGAAGTCCAAGGCTATTTGATAAAGATAATACAAATCTTAAATTTGATTACATCTCCTTTGTTATAAATGATAAAGGAGAAAAACTCATTTTATTTATCTATGATGAAAATTTTCCGAAAATAACTTATATTCTTGATTGGAATAAGGTTGTTGAAGAAAATAAAAAACTAAATATGAATAAAAATGGGTTCTTAAATTAGATTTAGTTACACACCGAGATAGCATCAAGGTGTGTTTTTTTATTTCTAAAACAGTAATTAATATGTTATTTTGATAACATAAAAATATGAATTTTTTTGGTAAAAAACAAAAAGAAATATATTTAGATTATGTTTC
>JBBTPZ010000011.1:0-1671 GCA_038065915.1 Patescibacteria group bacterium | reverse complement strand
AATCTGCGTTTTTTATCTGCGTTCATCGGCGATTTATTATGTCCACCCTTTTATTTCCAGAGCTTTTTTGGCCGCCTCCTGTTCTGCCTCTTGTTTTGATTTTCCCCTTCCTTCTGAAACAAGTTTCTCGCCAATAAATACTCCCACAGAAAAATGTTTATCGTGGTCAGGCCCCTCTTCTTTTAGTGTTTTATAAACAGGTGTCATCCCATTTTCTTCCTGCACTTTTTCTTGAAAATAACTTTTTGGATCTTGCCATAAATTCTCGGCAACTATTTCATCTGTGAGATAAAAAATATTTTTCTCTATAAATTTTTCTGCCGTATCAAATCCTTTATCCAAATATATTGCGCCTATTATTGCCTCGAATGCATTTGCGAGAATGTACTGTCTCGCTCTGCCATTATCTTTTGCCTCTCCTTTTGAAAGAAGTAAAAAGTCATTCATTTTAAGTTTTTTTGCCGCATCCGAAATTGTATTTGTATTCACCAGCGCAGCTCTAATCGCGGTTAAATCGCCTTCTGGTTTTTCGGGGTACTTATTATATAAAAACTTAGTTACAGCAAGTTCAAGAACGGCATCGCCTAAAAATTCCAACCTCTCGTTGTGTCCGATTTTTCCTTTTCTGTTTTCATTTAAATATGAGCGATGTGTAAATGCTTGTTTTAAAATATCTTTGTCTTTAAATTCTACTTTTATTATTTTTTCAAATTCTGCAAAATCAATCATATTAATAACTATTTTTTGCCTAATAATATATTTACGGCCTTTGTAATAATTGGAAGAATATCATCATAAAAATTAAGGTCAACTATCTCTTTTAATTTAAACCATTTTGCGTCATCAAGCCCGCCTGATTTACCAAGATTCAACTCTTTGTATTTTGCCTCCGCAAGAAAATATACAACTTGTTTTCTTATTTTTCCCTTTTCCGGGTCTGACGCAATATATTCGTTACTTCCCAATTTTTCTTTTATTTTTATATCAACGTCTATCTCTTCTTTTATTTCTCTAATGGTTGCCTCTTTTTCATCTTCTCCGACCTCTATTCTTCCTTTTGATAATGTCCAGTGACCAAAAACATCATGTACAAAACCAAGATATATTTCATTTCCTTTTTTTGCATAAACAACGGCGCCTCCAAGTTTTTCAATTGGCATTTCTTCATAAGGGATATCTTTTATCTTTTTTTTCGTTGTTTCTTCTTTTCCCGGTTCTCCTAATTCTTTATATACGGAACCAAGAACGCCATTAACAAATCTACCGCTACTTTCGCCACCAAATCCTTTTGCAAGTTCAATTGATTCATTTATAGCAACCTTGGGAGGAACTTCTTTTCTATTAGAAAAAAGAAGCTCGTACAAACCAATTCTTAAAATATTTCTATCAACAATTGCTATTTTTTCAATAGGCCATTCCGGAGCGGCTTTTGTTATTATGCCATCAAGTTTAGATAAATTTTTAACAACACCTTTTGCAAGATTTTTTATGAATTCACCATCATCAACGCCTGGAGCAAATTCTTCTATGTTTCTATTAATAATCCCGTCCAATTCTTTTATTTTTTTTCCAGAAAAATCCCACTCAAAAAGAGATTGCATAACTATTGACCGCGAAAGATGTCTGTTTGCCATAAAAAATAAAGAACTAATTATTTGCTATTAAATTTTT
>JBBTPZ010000010.1:6628-21976 GCA_038065915.1 Patescibacteria group bacterium | reverse complement strand
ACTTTTCTTCTTTGAATAATTAGTTTATTTGAATATTTTTTAGCTCTGCGGGTTTTTTGTCCTTTTCCCGTTGGTTTACCCCACATCGATTTAGCCCTTCTTAAACCTCTTCCCTGCCTTCCTTCTCCACCACCGTGTGGATGGTCAACCGGGTTCATTGCTGTTCCGCGAACTGTTGGTCTTATTCCGAGCCACCTTGACCTTCCCGCCTTACCGAGATTCCTTAATTTGTGTTCTTGATTAGAAACTTCTCCGATTGATGCCCATGCATTATCTGGAATCTTTCTTACTTCGCTTGATGGCATTTTTATATTTACATAACCAGCATCTTTTGCTACAACTTCTGCATAATTGCCGGCACTTCTTGCTATTTTTGCACCACCAAGATTTTTTAATTCAACATTATAAACAAATGTTCCTACTGAAATCTTTGACAACGGCAATCTGTTCCCCGGTTTTAAATCTGCTTTTTCAGAACAAATAACTTTGTCCCCGACTTTCACTGATTTTGGCAACAAAACATATCTTCTTTCTCCGTCGGCATAACAAATCAGAGAAATATAACTTGACCTGTTTGGGTCATATTCTATTGTTTCTATTTTTGCTGGAATATCAAACTTGTTATATTTAAAATCAATTTCTCTAAACAATCTTTTGTGTCCTCCGCCTTTGTGGCGAACAGTTATTCTTCCAGCATTATTTCTTCCTTTATCTCTCTTACCGCCTTTTGTTAAACTTTTTTTAGGTTTAGATGCGGTTAAAATATCACCGAATGATGGCGTTGTTGTGTGTCTTTGTGATGGTGTTGTTGGTTTATAAGATTTCATTGTTGTATTGTCTCATTGATTTATTGTTAATTGATTTTTTACATTTAACATTTCATTGGAAATTGGAAATTGGAAATTAAATAAATTCTAACTTATCACCTTTTTTCAAATATATATACGCCTTCTTTCCTCCGGACTTCACGCCTTTTTTGCCACGAGAAATTACGTTCTTTGATGGAATTTTAATTGTTCTAATTTTTTCTGGGGTCACATTATAAAAAGTTTTTATTGCTTTTGATATTTCTCTTTTGTTTGTATTTTTATCAACTTCAAAAACATAAACATTATGGTTTTGAGACAAATCCGTTGCTTTCTCTGTTATACGAGAATTTTTCAAAACAGAAAACAAATGACTTCCCTGTATTTTTGAAACTGAAACTGGTTTTTCTTTTTTTGCAGGTTTATTTTCAACCTCTTTTACAGATGTTTTTTTTGTTGTTTTCTCTGTTTTTTCAGATATATTCTTTTTTTTCTTAATTAAAAATTTCATTGGAAATTGGGAATTAGACCTTGGAAATTTCACTTTTTGCTTTCTTTGAAAACAAAAAGTCAATACTTTCTTCTGGTTCTGTTAAAACTATATGTTTATATTTCAATAAATCCACAGAACTTAAACTTTTAACATTTACAATCTCTGCATTATTAAAATTACCAAAACTCTTTGTTGTATTAATATTATTTTTTCCTAAAATTATCAAAACAGAGTTGTTTTTCTTTGAAAGAATTTTTTCAAAACCGGAAATTTTTGCCAGATTTGATAAAATGTTTTTAGCTTCTTTTGTTTTTGGTTCAGAAAACTTTATTGAATCAACAAACAAAAATTCACCATCTCTTAATTTTTGTGAAAGCAAAGTGAAAAGAGCTTTTACTTTCATCTTCTTGTTTATTTTTTTAGAAAAATTTCTTTCGTTTCTTGGTCCGAATGTTACTCCACCACCTTTCCATATTGGGGACCTTGACGAACCGTGTCTTGCCTTTCCTGTTCCTTTTTGTCTCCATGGTTTTATTCCACCGCCTCTCACATCGCCTCTGTTTTTTGTGTGTGCAATTGCCTTTCTTGCGTTTGACATCATTGATGTCGCAATCTGATAAACAAGGTCAGCATTCCATTTAACATCAAAAATGGATGCCGGTATTTTGATTTTACCTTTTTCTTCTCCTTTTTGGTTGTAAAGATTTGCTTCCATGTGTGTTTTTTAATTAAAAAATTAAAAGATTTTATTGAAAATTATCTCCCTTCGGGAGATATGCCGTAGGCAGAGAAATTAAAAATTAGCTATTTGAAATCATTTCTACAAGTGTTCCTCTTCTTCCCGCAACAGCGCCTTTTATTAAAATTAAATTATTTTCCTTGTCTATTTGAACAACTTTAATATTTTTAAGAGTAACAACATCGCTTCCCATTCTACCTGCCATCCTTGTTCCTTTTAAAACTCTTTGTGGCCCTGTTGCTGCGATTGAACCTGGTTCTCTTTCGGAATGTTTTTGTCCATGACTTCTCCTTCCGCCACCGAAACCATGTCTTTTAACAACACCCTGAAAACCTTTTCCTTTTGAAATTGAACTAACGCTAACTTTGTCATTTTCATTAAAAAGTGAAACATCAATTTTGTCTCCAACATTGTATTTATTTAAATCACTTTCATTTTTTAATCTAAACTCGCGAAGATATCTAAAACTACCTAAATTTTTCCTGTGGCCAATATCTGCTTTTGTAAGTTTTTTTGGATTTTTATTTCCAAAACCAACTTGAATTGCGTTATAACCATCTTTCTCTTTGTTCTTTTTTTGTATGACAACAACCGGACCCGCTTCCAAAACTGTAACAGGTGAAACTACCCCATTTTCACTGAACACCTGCGTCATATTCTTTTTTAATCCTAATATAAATTTCATACCAAAAAATAAAGCTTCTTAGATGACCTAACAAGCCCTTGAAACAAGCGTTTTACATCATCTTAACGTCTATTGTTACACCTGATGGTAAACTCAAATTCGTTAATGCTTCAACCAGCTTGGCCTCAGGATTTATTATGTCAAGAAGTCTTTTGTGAGTCCTCATTTCAAACTGTTCTCTTGCATCCTTAAAAATAAATGTAGACCTGTTAACGGTATATTTTTTTATTTCTGTAGGAAGCGGAACTGGACCTCTAATTTCAGCATCAAACCTTAGCGCCGTGTCCATAATTTGTTTTACAGAGATATCAAGAATCTTACTGTCATATGCACGAACTCTAATTCTCAACACTTGTGAGATTTCCTTTTCTTCTTTTTTCTTTGAAACTTTTTTTGTTTTCAACGTGTTCATCGTTTAACTTAAAAAGATTGGTTGTGAAAAATAAGATTTTTAATTTCTTATTTTTCACAACTTCTTTTTTTGTTTATCTTTAAGCGATAATTTTTGTAACAACTCCAGCTCCTACTGTTTTCCCTCCCTCTCTAATAGCAAACCTCTGTTTTTCTTCAAGAGCAATCGGAGCAATAAGTTTTACTTTAAATGTTACTGTGTCTCCCGGCATAACCATTTCAACTCCTTCTGCTAAAACAACATCTCCTGTAACATCTGTTGTTCTTATATAGAACTGTGGTTTATAACCACTGAAGAATGGCGTGTGTCTTCCTCCTTCTTCCTTGCTGAGAATATAAACTTCTGCCGAAAAATCAGTGTGTGGAGTAACAGAACCCGGTTTTACAATAACTTGACCTCTCAAGACATCTTCCTTCTTTACACCTCTCAATAATATTCCGGCATTATCTCCAGCCATACCTTTATCAAGTGACTTATTAAACATTTCAATTCCTGTAACTGTTGTTTTCATTATTGGTTTCAATCCAACTAATTCAACTTCTTCCCCTATTTTTACAAGACCTCTTTCAATTCTTCCTGTTGCTACAGTTCCCCTACCTTCAATTGAGAAAACATCTTCAACGGGCATAAGAAATGGTTTTTCTATATCTCTTTCGGGAATAGGTATGTATGTGTCAAGTGCATCAACTAATTGCATAATGCCTTTCGTCCATTCATTGTTCATGTCCTTAGCTTCAAGTGCTTTCAATCCAGAACCTCTTATAACTGGCGCATTCGCACCGTCAAATCCTTGTTTTGTTAAAAGCTCACGAACTTCTTCTTCTACCAAGTCAATCAAGTCCTTATCATCCACTTGGTCAATTTTATTTAAGAAAACAATAACTTTTGGAACACCAACTTGTTTTGCAAGAAGAACGTGTTCTCTTGTTTGAGGCATAACACCGTCAGATGCCGCAACAACTAATATCGCGCCATCCATTTGTGCTGCGCCTGTAATCATATTTTTTATGTAGTCAGCATGACCTGGAGCATCAACGTGTGCATAGTGACGATTTTTTGTTTCGTATTCAACATGTGCTAATGCAATTGTAATACCTCTTTCTCTTTCTTCTGGGGCATTATCAATAGCATTTATATCCTTGTTTTGTGCTTTATACCCTTCTCCTGCCATATTGAGGGTTTTCAAAATAGCTGCGGTAAGAGTTGTCTTTCCGTGGTCAACGTGACCTATGGTTCCTACGTTGATATGGGGTTTTGACCTATTAAATACTTCTGTCATATTTATTTTTTACCCAGTGGAATATGATGCTAAAGCATCATATTCCACTGGGTGAATTAAATCTTATAATAATTTTTAAATACTTTTTTAGCTTGCGCAAACCAAAAAGACGCAACAAATGCGTTAAAGAACATGATAACAAAAAATTGTTTATAGTCAAGCACAATTTTTTAAAATTTAAGCGCTTGTTTTAGTTTGTAAGTATTTCCATGTTTAAGAAGTCCTTTGTAGGAATCAATGGTTTTCTGCGTTGGTAACTTAATAATTTTTCTAAACATTCTTTTCTTTGTTGCAGTTCGCAACACTCGGTGGGAGAAAATATTTGTTTCGGAAAAAGGAACGATTGCTAGCATTCCACCTGTTCTGAGCGTTGAACTCGCCGACACGCACGCGCCAACCAGCACCACCCAGCCAAACATCCACCCGGCAAAGCCCACTTTTTGTGATAAAACCATCTGTATGGTAATGTGCATACATAACTATTTCTATTAACAATTACACAGGGTTCCTCTGTGATTGTTAATTCCGTTAAACAAAACCCACGCCCTTTCATTTATGAAAGGGCGTGGGTGATTTTTTATCTTTCTCTGCTTATGCGGGTAGGTTATCTTTCTTATTCTTTCTTCCCTATTTCTTTCTTTACACTATCAAGATATCTCGCAGCCGCTTCTTGCCCACCAAGTCCAAATGCTAATCCAAAAGCAAGGGACAAGGCAACAACAATTCCAGTAAACAATGTTTGAATAAATGTTACTGCAATTCCAAGTTCAAACAATGCGGCCAATGCTGCAAAAATCCAGATTGTCCATTTTGTTATTGCTCCTAAAAATTTTGATGACCTAACATTTGCTGCTTTCACTGCACCCATAACAACATTTTGCATTGCGTCAGCAATAACAACTCCAACAAGAAGTATTAGAACAGCAACTATAACTCTAGGGAGGAATAACAACACTACATCCTGCAAAAAGATATTTACTTGGTCAAGACCAAGGATATCAAGAGACGCAACAAGAAATGCTATAACTACAAACCATTTTATAAGACCTCCAACAAAAGCACCCGAATCAAGATTAAATCCGGTGCGATTAATTGGTGCCTCAAAGCCAGCATTTCTTAGCGCGTTGTCTATTTTCAATGATTTGAAAATTTGACTAACTGCCTTTCCTAAAACAGAACCAACTAACCATCCTAAAAGGAAGATTATAACTGCGATAATAAGACTTGGGATAAAGCCAACGGCCCCAACCCATAAGTCCTGAAATGATTTAGTTAAAACATTTCCCCATGTATTTAATATCATATTTCTTTTCTTTACTAATTAGCCGAAGCTAATTTGTTATTAAAAATTTCTAATAAAGTTAATAATGTTGACCTAATTATTTAAACAACCTTTAAACAAGGTCTTCATAAATAATATCATGTTTATTCCTATGTAGTTTATATCGTGTGGATAATTAAAATTGTCCCTATTGACGATTTTAATCCCTTTTTATGGATGAAAAAGCCTTAAATAGGCTTTTTCATCCATAATTTTTTTGCTAACTCCAAACAGGCGTTTGAATCTATATGATACTAGTTTTTTTAAGTATTTTCCTGTGAGGATAATCAAGGATGTCTCTCACCAATTTGTCGCATATGTCTAGACGGTAAGAAAAATCTTCTGTGTTAAATACGGCATATGATAATTCCTTTCCTATTTGTGATTCTATGTCTTGCATAGCATTTTGTAATGATGTTTTATTTATTTTATCTCCCACAACAAGTATATCAACCCTGCTTTCTTCCATTCTGTTAAGAAACACTCCGGAAAGAACAATCAGTTTTATATTTCCTGTTTTTTTAATTTTTTCAATTATTTGTTTATCCCCCAAAAGGTCACTACTCAAAAGTAAATTTTGTAACGCATTTAAATATGGAAAATTTTTGTCTAAACACCATCCATTTGTTTTCTTTTTTTTGTTTTTTTGTTTTCTTGCCTCAGTACCACAAGTTTTCGACTTGGCTACGGGGTAAACTTTTTTGTTTTCTTGTTTTATTTCTTTAAAAAATATTTTCTTCTTTATCATTCCGGCACTTTCAATTTGTTTAATTATTTTACCGGCAACAAATTGTGAGACCTTGGATTTTTTTGCAATATCACTTTTGTTGTATGAATTTTCTGGATTAAATAGAAAAAGACGCATTATTTTAACGCGGTTTATTCCATCAAATAATTTAGACAAGCTATCCATATAAACTCATTCTACCACTATTTTAAAAACCCGCCACCAATAAAAAATATAATTAAAAAACCCTTTGAATTTTTAAGATTCAAAGGGTTTAAGATTCAAAGTGTCTAAAGACACAAAGAATCTAAAATTCAGTTGCGAAAAAAGGAACGATTCCCAGCACGCCACTCACGCCGGGCGTTGAACTTGTCGACGTTCACGTACCAGCCATCATCGTGCAGCCAGACATCCACCTCGCAAAGCTCACCTCTTTTGTTTTGTACCCAAAAAAGGTTCGCTTTGCCACTTTCTTCAAGGAGTTTTTCTCCTTTCAGAATGTGACGTTCACACACCTGCTTTATGTGTGCAAAATCAACTTCTTCATAAATATTGTTGACTTTTGCATCACCAACGATGTTTTCTTCGGCGATGCTCTCGGTGAATTCATAACTCGCCAATTCTTTTACTGGAGAATTATGAATTTCCGTACCAAACCAATTGAAAATATCATTGTCTACACCGGCGAAAATTCCACCCTCGCTTTTTGTTTTGAAGAAGTTCCGAGTGTTTAGATGCTTGGTTGATTCCAAAAGAATATTCGGAACAACTTTTTTTAAGCGACCGAAAAGTATGGAAACTGCTTCGGAGACAATTAACTCGCCCCGAAGAAGTTTTCTAGCACCCTCTTCTCCACCAAGTTTTTTAACAATGGCGTTTAATTCGCCAGCAGTTAAATTTTTTGAAGCAAACATATAATCTTCCATTTTAAACCTCCAACTAATTTGTTGTTTTAACCTCTCGTCCGAGGTAGGAGCTTAGCTTTTTATTTATTAGCCACAGCTAAAAAATTGTAAATTTATTTATAATTTTTTAGCTGTGGCTATTCGCAAGTTATGTGAATGAGCGTGTCCTAATTCAGGGATGAATTTACAGGTTTTAATCTATGTGTATGATAGCACCATTTGAATTATTTGTCAATGGTACCATTATGGTTCAATAACTTGGAATCACTTGGGGTTAAAAGTATTTTTCATTATTCCATTCTCATATAACAAAACACGGCTATATAAAGCCGTGGTTTGTTCCCTTTCACTTGGAAGCTGAGCTTCCAAGTGAAAAATTATGGATTTAAAGCTCTGAACGAGCTTTAAATTACTTTAGTTCTACCTTTGCTCCTGCAGTTTCAATTACTTTCTTCATTTCTTCTGCCTCTGCCTTCTTAACTCCTTCCTTCAAAACTGAAGGTGCATTATCTACCAATCCCTTTGCCTCAGCCAAACCAAGATTTAATATTGCTTTCACTGCTTTAATTACAGCGATTTTATTTTCACCGACTGATTTTAATTCAACGGTGAATGAATCTTTCTCTTCAACTTCTTCCCCAGCTCCTCCATTTCCTGAAGCAACAACTGCGACTGCCGATGCAGAAACTCCGAATTTCTTTTCTAAAACTCTAACAAGTTCATTAAGTTCCAAAACTGTCATTTTTTCAACTTCATCAATGAGCTTTTTAAATTTTGCAGGAACTTCAACTGTTTCTTGTGTTTTATTTTCATCTGTCATAATAATTCTTATTATAAATTTATAATTTACTACTTCACTTCTGCAATTTTACTTAAAACTGTAACAATTCTCTGAATTGGAGAATTAATTATGTTTGCAAATTGACCTCTCAAGACAAGCATGTCTGGTATTTGTGCTAATTCATTTATTTTGTCTTTATCAGTATATCTGTTTTCAAAAATACCACCCATGATAACAAGTTTTTCTTTGTATTTTTTACAAAAGTTGTATATCTCTCTTGCTGGAGATAATTGGTCTTTTGCATATACCAAACTTAACTCGCCATCAAGTTTTGGTATTTCTCCTTCAATTTTTTTGCTTTCAAGCGCTTTTCCTATGAGCGTTTTTTTAGCAACAAAATAACCGATATCGTTTTTTCTTAATTCCTTTCGTATTGCGGTAGTGTCACCTACACCCAAACCGTGAAAGTTTACAAAAACAATAGTTTTTGCATCATTAAAAATATCTTTTAATTTTGATACTATTTCTTTCTTTTTATCTTTTGTTATAGCCATACCTTCTTTGAAGCGCAGATCCGCGCAGATTAATACGCAGATAAACGCAGATAATCAAATAAAATAACGGTCCAAAGAAAAGACCGCTTAATCGACCTCCGCAGGACTTATTGTGTATTCACTGCCTGCTTCTTTGGTGTTTATATATTATATTAATTAAATTTTAGTGTCAAATAAAAAATACCACATTTTATTGAGGTATTTTTTATATTTGCGAAAATCTGCGGTTTTTTGTCTGCGAGAATCTGCGACGCTCTAGCGTATCTCGTAAGTAACATTAACCGTTGAAACAATTTTACTTTCTCCTGTTGGTATTTCCGGTGTTGGACCACCTCCTACTCCGTATGCTTCGCTTTTCATTGCGTCATATCGTCCGTATACAATTCCGTTTCCATATTCTGAATAATTTATAACTCTAACTAGTTTAACACCTAGTGCTTTTGCTAATTCTTTTGCTTTCGTTTGCGCGTCTTTTATCGCAGTATCACGTGCTTCTTTTTTCAGTTCATCTTGTTTGTCAATTGAAAAACTAACACCGCTCACATCACTTGCTCCAAGACCTCCTAGGTCTGTGAGAATTTTTCCAACCTTATCTAAATCTCTAACTTTTAATGTGATGTTATGACTAACGCTATATCCTGTAAGTATTCTCTTTCCTTCCGGACACGGATAGGCAAAACAATTTAATGTTTGATATTCATATTCAGGAAAAATATTATAACTGCTTGTTGTTATATCTTTTTCATCAATCTCTGATTTTTTCAAACTTTCAAGAATTTTATTCATCTTTTCAGTAACCGTATTCTGCGCTTCCTTAACTGTTTTTGCTTTTTCGCTCACCGTGAAAGAAAAAGTCGCTATGTCCGGCATTGCAAAAACTTCACCTTTTCCTTCTACATTAACGGTGCTTTGCATACCTCCTTCTCTTCCAATATAACTACCAGATTTCCATTCATTAATAACTTTGACCGCAAAAAAAAGTGAAATAATGACAACAAAAATAAAAATTGCTTTTGATACTTTGTCTTTGTTATTTTCAAAAAGTGCATTCATAATTATTTTTTTATCCAGCACCGCTTCTATGTTTTTGTTTTTGAATTTTTGAGATAAAAAATTTCTTCAAATTTTTTAATCTTAAAATTCTTTACAAAAATACAAAAGTGGTGCTAGGTGAACTATTAAACTTATAAATTTTAATAACAATATTGTATACCTTTTCTTTGCCAAAACAAAAAAGCGGAGCGTTACTCCACTTTTTTGCATTCTTAACCAAAATTACTGTGTTACAGCTGGTGTAGTAGTTGCAACTTCCTCTGTTGTTGCTGTTCCTGTTGTTACGTCGGAAGGTGTTGTAGTTGTTTTTTTAGAAGCAAACAAATACCATCCAAGTATCAACACAACTATTACAACAATCACCGTCGTTAGTGTTTTGTTCATATTACTTTTCTATTAATAACTTTATAATACACAGCACTATATCATATATTTACATTTATACACAAGTGGATATGCAAAAGGGATTAAAAAGCTCAAAACATTATGGATCAAAAACCTCTCCCAGAAGTTTTTGATTTAAATTCCTCATGAAGTTTTTTTGCAAGTAAAAAGGGATGATTTCTACACACAAACTCAATTTTGTTAGCCGATCTGTGTGCTTTTGAATATAACCAACCACTTGCCATTAAGCGTCGTTCGTGAACCTCATGAAGAAGAACAAATCGTCGTTCTTGTGGAGAAAGGTCATCGTCAATCCAAACTTCATCTTTCGGAATAAATGAATACACATTGTCATGTCCGCCTTCAGTAAAATCAATAAAATAAAAATCGCGTACGAGATTTCCGCGCACAAGCCATATCTGTAATCCGTTTTTATATGATGCAATCTGTTTCTTGTGAATGCGCTTTATAAGTTTTGTGTTTGTAAGAAAAGGTTTGAGCCCTTTAACTGTGTCTGACTTCATTCTCTCCGCGCGCTCAGACCTATCAGCGTGTGCAAGTGCTGTTTTATATTTCATACCGCGTCGCATAAGTCGCCACTCAACAAAAAGATGGTGAATAAAAAACTCTTCTTCTCCGGGACTATTTTCTTTGTCAATCCAAAATTCGTTTGTCGGAATAAAATGAAAAAAATAATGTTGTCCAAAATTTGTAAATTCTTCATCAAAATTTTCGCGGATATATTTTCCGTTTACAATCCAAATCGTTATATTTTTTATAACTCCAAATTTTTTTAAGTATGGTTTTTTCATACAACAAAAGTATACCAGGCGAGAAAGAAAAAATATTATTTCACTTTTCACAAGAAGAAAAAACGATGAATCCCGCCTTGCCGTTAGTAAAAAATTGGTCGCCAGAAAAATTTTTTCCTAGCGTTGGAGAAACGAACGGTATAAGTTTTTCTTCTGTAACAACTCCTGCTTTCTGCGTGTCAGACACAAATAAATCTCTTTCTGTATCAATGTCTGGAGCAATGGCGTGTGTAATACCCCACTTGAGTCCCGTGTCTAAACTCGCAGTTCCAACATACAATACACCGAGCGGAGTTTCATATGTAGTTTTCCAAAAACGGGTATGGTGACGCGCTCTTACTGAATTTTTATCGGTTTGTTTTTCAAAACCATAATCATTTGGTTCCGCGCCATAAAATGAAGGTGTCATCGGAGCGGTTGAGTATGTTTGATTTAGTATAGCCGTTTTAGCAAGACGTTCGGTAGAGTTTAATGATATGCCTTCGGCCAAAACCCAATTTGCAAAAACTATGTTCTGCACAAAACATGATTCTGGTGAAATAATGATTAAATTAATCGGCTCTTGAGTTTTCCCCGTTATGGTTTCCGTAAAATGAGATAATTTTTTATCACTAAATAAAGATAAAACATTTTCTATTTTTATTTTTTGAATCACCATTGGTTTATTTTTATTCACAGGAGAATTAGAAAAAAAATAAACAACAAAAACAGAAATTATTGCAATCAATAATATTATTGGAATTTGAAATGATTTGGTTTTGTTTGGAACCATCTTCGGTTTTTTTTCAATAAACCATTCTGTTATTCCAATTGATAAAATCAAAGCCGTGAGTCCAATAAGATTACCTGCTATCACATCACTAAGATAATGGACACCAAGATAAAGACGACTCAAATCAACTAATACTACAAATAAGACCAGAGATGAGAATATTATTGTTCGCACTTTTAGAGACGTGTAGCTCCGAATGATGAGATAAAATAAAAAACCGTAAAAAAGAACTACGGCCGTGGCATGTCCGCTTGGAAATGAAAAAGAGTCCTCGGTTATGGTTCTTAAAAAAATATCCGGTCGTTCTCTGTGGAAAATATATTTGCCAAGAAAAGTCAGACCTTCTCCAATAGCGAGAGCGAGCCATAGAGAAAATATATATATTCGTTGTTTGTGAGTCCATAAAAATAAACTTAGTATTACAGAAAGAAAAATAATAACGAGTGATTCGGCAAATAAAGTTATAAAATAAAAAATATGAAGAAGTGTATCGTTGCGAAAAATATATAAAAGATTTGTGATTCGTATATCCGCCAACACCAAAGAATTATTTACGAGATAATCTTGGGTTACACCGATTAATAAAAAAAGGGTGTACAAAAAAACAGCCACCAAAATGGTAAGAGAGAGGCCTGTAAATTTTTTTGTCGTCAGTCGTTCTTTAAGCTGCTGATATACCCGCGGGTGTTTGTTCATCCATTTACTCACAAAAGGTAGGTCAAAAAAAATTTTCGCTATAAATTCAATTGCTTTTGATATCTTTTTCACATAATGAAGTTTACCAAATCAAAAACGAAACCACCAACAGAGTTTTTAAATGTTAAATTCCGCCATAGGCGGAATTTAACATTTAAAAATATTTATGTCCTTTTAGGGCGGTCAATGTGGCTATAATATCAATTGCGAGTTCAAAATTATAGACAAAAGTTGAAGATTTTCCATTTTTTTTATTTTATTTCTTATATGTTTAAATTATAATACAAAATCATTTTTTTAAAAAACAAAAATGAATGAAAAACCTCTCCCAGAGGTTTTTCATTCCCAAAAAATTAAAATGAGAGAAATTAATCCTATAAAAACACCCACTGTCTGAATCGTGGTTAATGATTCTTTATAAAAAACTAGTCCTATAAACACTGCTAATATTGCAGAAGCTATTGAAAAAACAACCGCACCGCGAGCTAAACCAGAACCATATTTAAGAGCTACGAGCCAAGAGGAATTAGCTAAAAGATAAGAAAAAAGAGCAAGAATTGCAAAGAAAAAGGAACGGTTCCCAAGAGACCATTCTTTAGCAAAAACATCTGCAATTAGTTCAAAAACTATAAGAATTATTAGTGGTATTATTCAGGTCATTTGGGGTGGCTAGAGAGAATCGAACTCTCGATATCGGTTCCACAAACCGAAGTTTTACCACTAAACTATAGCCACCATGCAAAACATTTTATATTAGAATAAGAGCAATAACAAATTTTTGAAAATAATTTATACTCTGGCATAATAAAACAAACGCCCGGGTGGTGGAATGGTATACACACACGGTTGAGGGCCGTGGCTCTATGAGCGTGCGGGTTCAAATCCCGCTCCGGGCACAAATCAAACAAAAAAAGAAGAATTTATTCCTCTTTTTTTTGTTCTTCCTTTTTTGTTTCTTCTGTTTCTATAGATTGATTTTCTTGTTCTTTCAAAATTTTCTTGTTTTCTTCATCGGCCAAATCTTTTTTCTTTTTTTCATCCTCCTTTCTCTTTTCGTCTATCCCGCTTAGTGTAGAAATATCTACCATTTTTGCTTTTCTCATCTGTTTTTTAATTTCCTTTGACGCTTTGTCCCTTATGTAATAAAGTTTTGCTCTTCTTACTTTTGCTCTTTTTGTTATTTCAATTTTGTCTATAACCGGAGAATATAGTGGGAAAATTTTTTCAACACCGACTCCGTCTAAAACTCTTCTTATTGTAAAAGTAGCTCCGGCTTCATTTCCATGTTTTTTCGCAAGAACAATCCCTTCAAATGCCTGAACTCTTGTTTTTCCTTTATCTTGGATTTTTTGCCAGACACGAATTGTGTCGCCTGATTTAATACCTAGATTTTTTCTTTCTTCCATGTTTACCGGAGAGATTCTTATATTTGATTTTGTTGGTAATTTTGTGGCCATAATGGAGAATAATTTAACACAGACAGCGAATTACCGCAATATTTTAATATTTTTTATTTTAAAAATGCCAATGCTCTTTTAAAATCATTTGGTAGTGGCGCTTCTATCCTTAAAATAATTCCGTTCGTGTTTTTAAATTCAACAGAAAACGCGTGCAGTGCCAAACGCTCAAAACCGAGTGCGCATTCTCTTTTGCCCGAATACAATTTATCACAAACAATTGGGTGGTTTATCAATTTAAAGTGAACACGAATTTGGTGCGTTCTTCCTGTTTTAGGACTAATTTCTACAAAAGAAAAATCCTTGCCTGCTCCGAGCTTTGTTGAGGAGTTTTTCTTTAAAACTTTATATTCCGTTATCGCGTCTCTTAATTCCCCTCTTGCTTTATCAGACGCAGACCGTTGTCTAAAATCTTTTCTACTTTTCCCGATTGGTTTATTTATTATTCCATGACTTTCTTTTATTTCTCCGTAAACAAATGCATTGTATATTTTTTTAATTTCTCTGTTTTTGAATTGGTTTTTTAAATTCAAAAATGTTTTTTGATTTTTCACAATCAAAAGGACACCCGATGTTTCTCTGTCTATACGATGAACAATCCCGGGTCTTTTTATTTCCTTGCCGTCATTAAGTTTCAGTGATTCTCCGATGTTTTCAATTTGAGGATATTTTTTTAAAATCCAATCACACAAGTTTGGTTCGTCTGTTTTCCCATCATAATGAACAACGAAGCCGCTTGGTTTATTTATTGCAACAATATTTTCATCTTCGTATATTATTTTTACTTCGTCTAAAATCATAAATTTATATTAGCACAAAGTTGTTTAATCGTATTTTTTATTATAATATAAAACTGTTTGAGTGAGGGGCAATCAGCTTCCGCCAGAGACGGATCATCCTCGGGCTGAGATTAGAACAAATTTGAAAAAATTAAATAATATTTGGGCGATTAGCTCAGTTGGTCAGAGCAGGATGTTTACACCATCAAGGCCGGGGGTTCGAATCCTCCATCGCCCACAATAAACCGCCAAAGGCGGTTTATGTGTAGATGAACAAGCAAATTTATTTGCTTGTGTGAGGATTCGAAGGATTTTCTATGTTTTGTGAAGCCGTCAGGCAAGCAAAACGAGAAAATCACCAGCCGTATGTAATCGGAGAATCCTCCATCGCCCACAAAATGAAATGTCCTCGTAGTTTAATGGATAAAACAAGGGACTTCTAATCCCTAGATGGAGGTTCGATTCCCCCCGAGGGCACATGATTAAAAATGGACATCTTTTTGATGTCTATTTTTATATCATCTGTGATTCTCTGGGAGAGAAAATCGAAGGTCGGACTGAGCGAAGCGAGGGAGACGGGGTCGAGAACACTTATTATTTTTTCAGCTTTGCTGTAAAAATAATTAGTGATTTGTGACCGATTCCCCCCGAGGGCACATGATTAAAAATGGACATCTTTTTGATGTCTATTTT
>JBBTPZ010000010.1:0-6528 GCA_038065915.1 Patescibacteria group bacterium | reverse complement strand
TATATCATCTGTGATTCTCTGGGAGAGAAAATCGAAGGTCGAACCCAGTTCTACTTTTCTTTTAGTTTGAAAAGTGGGGCTGTAGTACATAAACAAAAAACAATCACAGATTTGATTGTTTTTTGTTTTAATATTTAGAAACTACAAAGACGGGTCAAGTGCTTTTAATTCTTTTTCTTCAGACATTATTGAACATCCATTCTTATTTTCAAATTTTTTCAATTCCTGTATCAATTTATCTTTATCAAAAACAGTTATCTTATCACTACCGTTGTTTATTGACTCTGTTTCGTTTTTCATTTCAAAAATGTCCTCAGAAACAGTTTTATAGAAGAAATAATATCCATATATCAATGTCAAAAAATTTATAATTAAAAAGAAAATTATTATTATTTTCCAATCTCTTTTAAGATTAGAGTGGAGGCCGAAACGTCTCTCGTTTTCAGAAAAAAATATTCTCTTTATATATTTTTTTATATAAGAAATGTTCATGATTGGTCTTATATTTTTATCGCTTTAATTGTAAAGTTTGACCTCCAAAAACCTTTTTTATTCTCTCCATCCGTAAACTTGTTTATAGACATCCTGTCAATGGTTATATCATATGGAATATTTTCAACTAACGACAAAAATTTAAACGTGCCATTCCATGTTCCTTGGGTGGTGAGTTCAACAATAAGTGTCTCTACATTGGTATTTTTTATTAATTCGCTATCTCCAACACCAACAGATTTTATATCTATAGAAACTCCGGAAAATTCAGAAATAAGTTCTATTGATTTTATAAAATCCACAACTTCATTGCTGTTTACAAAACACAAATTCAAATTTGATTGCTCTTTTTCTGTTTCTTTTATTATCTTTTTTATTAAATTTAGTTGCCTTTCCTTTCTTATTTCGATTAAAAAATCTTCTCTTGGTTTCGCAACGCTGTCTCTTTTTTTATATATAGAAAAAATAAAAAAGATACCAAAAAACAACATTAAAATTGTAATGGACAAAACAATAATCAATATTCTTTTTGTCTTTGAGAAAAAAATCATGTTTAATTTATTTTTTTATTATTTTCTAAGATAATGTTTATTAAAAAATAAACATCTGTTTCTTTTGTAAGATTTGATAACGGAAGGTTTACTTCCTTAAAATATTTGATGCCGACGAGAAGGTCTTTGAATTTCAACAATTCGTCTCTCGTGTCGGATGTTCCTTGAATTGTGATAACCTTTTCAATCCCATCTTTTTTCTGAACTTTGTTATACAAAAAATCAGAGACGTGAATTCCGTCGAGTTTATTTTTTATAATTTCATAAACAACATCTTTAAGCGAGTATTCATCAATGTTTCTGTCCAATATTGATATTTTGGTCATAATTAAATTCAGTTTTTTTTCTGTGTCTGCATTGTCTTTATTTAAAATTGATTTTTTAATCAAATCTATTTGTTCTACTGCAGTACTTTCTTTTACACTCAGGGATATATAAGACGGAATTAAAAAAACAACCAGCAGTAGAATAGTTATGATTAGCAAAATCAAAAAAACAATAATCAGTCGAGCTGAATATTCTTTCTTTATAAATTCTTTTTCTTTTTGGGGTAAAAGATTTACCATAAAAAAATTAATACATTTCACCGAGAACGAGACCCGCCACTGAAGCATACCCGGAAGAATAATTGAAACTTATTTCTGGAATATAATCATCAAAAGAAAAAGCATTGGTCCAAATGTTTGCAATCTCAACGGGTGTTTTTATTCTTAAAGATAAATATTCTTTAAATCCGGGAATGTGCGCATTACCACCACATAATATAATTTTTTGGATTTTTTTCTTCTGTTTATTGATACTTTCTGAATGTTCACTCCAATAAGAATATCTCTTATTTATTTCTTCTTCCAAAGCGGACATTGTTATTGTCAGAGATTTGTACAATTCCGTATTTTTTTCATCTTTTATAAAACCAAATTTTTGTTTTATTTTATCGGCCTCTTCAAACGATATTCCCATTTGTTTTTGAATCGCAGTTACAAGAGAGTCGCCACCAAGAGAAACTGTTGATGTGTATCTTAAAAAACCTTCGCTTACAATTGATATGCCAGTCCTTGTTCTTCCAATATCAATTATCATATATGTTCCATAATCTCCTGTAGGGACTACGGCTCTTTTAAGCGCTTGAGCTTCTATTTCAAATGAAATTGGTATCATGCCGGCTTCTTGAAATATACTTAAATAGTCATTTATATATTTTTCTGAAATTGCAGAAACATTTGCTTCTATTTTACCGTTATCATTCTTTTCGGTTATTATCTCATAATCAAAAACAGCTTCTTTTGAAGAAATCGGAACAAATTCTTCCAATTGAAATTCAATACTCTCTCTAATATTGTTGATTGATTCCTTTGGTAATTCTATTTTAAAAAGATAGGCCTTTTCTTCTGGTACGGAAGCGTATATATAATCTATGCCAAATTTTTCTTTTATAGATGAAAGGATATCTTTTAGTTTTTTTCTGTCTTTTATATCGCCAGAAATCATCACATTTTCTTGTATAGGAATATCTCCATACCTTCCTATCTCTATGTGGTTACCAGAATGTAAAAGTTCCATCACTTTTATTGAGTGGTCTGAAGTAGTAACACCAATCGCAGGCATTCTTAAAAATTTTGGAGGTGGAAATCCAAAAATGCGGTCTATAATTTTATTTTTTTTATCAAATCTCATTTTTATGTTCAAAAAATATGAATTTAAATATCCTCACAAAAGATATCTTCGACGAAGGTTGTTTAAATCAAAAAAATAATTATGGATTAAGAACTTCTCCCAGAGGTTCTTAATTAATTATACAATTTATTGATAATTTCCTAAAGAAGTTGGGGGATAAATTTTTATTTTATTAAGAAACCTTGCTTCCGGGTAACATTTTTTTGGATGGAATTAATAAAGAGAGTCCGCTGTCATCTTTTATCGCTAAAATCATTCCTTGGCTTTCGTATCCTTTTATTATTCTCGGTTCAAGGTTTGCTAAAATTGTAATTTGTTTACCAACAAGTTCTTGTTCTTGTGGAAAAAATTCCGCAATGCCGGCAACAATTTGGCGTGATTTTTCCTCACCTAAATCCACTTCCAATTTAACTAATTTATCTGTTTCCGGAATTTTTTCCACAGATAAAATTTCTCCTATACGAATATCTAGTTTTTTAAATTCATCAAAAGAAATCATGGTAAATTGAAAATGTAAAAATCAAAATTTACCCTGTTAAATTCTGCAAAGCAGAAATTTTGTCCGAGACAAAATTATTTAACGTTGTAAAAAATGATCATCCCTTCGAGAGATCTCCCGTAGGGAGACAATGTAAAATTAAAAATCAGCAAACATCAAATGCATATAAATATTAACACATTGAGAACTTTTTAAATTCAGCGGTTAAACCGCTGTAAATTCAACCATTGTAAGTTCGTCCGTGCCTTCGCGAGTAAATTTATTTTTTATTTGCATTTTGTCCGCATGAGTCCGCGTCCAGTCAGCATTGTTAGTCTGCGTTCTTTTTCATCATTTCAATCCATTTAAACAGAAATTCATTTCTTCCTCGCTGAAACAAAACAACATCCCTACTTAAAAGTATATTATCCAAATCTAAGTGTGCCTCAAAAATTGAATCGTATTCTTTTATATATTTTTTAAGAAAATTATTTTGTAAAAGTCCGTTTCTTATAAATTTACAGCCCTCGTTTTTTTCCAGGATTACCATGTCCGCGACTCCCGCGAGGTTTTTACCTATTTCTAAATGCACTTCTTCATTCTTTTTTCCCACCTCTGCCAATCCGGGTGTTATGTAAATTTTTCTTCTTTCAGCAAAAAGAGAAAGAACATCTACTGCTTCTCTTACTCCCTCCGGATTTCCATTATAACTATCGTCTATTATCAAAATATCGTTTTTTGCCGCTATTGCTTGGAAGCGGTGTTCTGACGGTTGTAATTTTTCTATTCTTCCTTTTATTTCGTCAAAATTCATTCCAAATTCCTTGCCCACAATCATGCAGGACATTGTTATACCTATAACATAATTGGACAAAAGTCGCGTTTTAATTTCTCCGAGATTTTCGAATTCATCTTTTATTTCAAAATATATTCCAGAACCGTCTTCATAAAAAATTTTTTCATTAAATCTATAATTTGAGAGAGAATTATTTTTTGAACTATAAAAATAAATTTTTTGGTTTTTTAGATATTTTCTAAAATTTTGAACAACCAATTCATTGTCTGCGTTTAATATAATTATTCCGTTTTCTTTGCAATTTTGAACTATCTCAAATTTTGCATTTATTGTATTTTCTATTTTTTTAAATCTTTCAAAATGACTTTCGTTTATGCCGGTTAAAATGCTTATGTCCGGCTGTAAAACCAAATTACAAAGTTTCTTTATGTCCCCAACTCTATATGCGGCCATTTCAATAATAAAAATTTCTGTTTTCTCGTTTAGTTTTTTATTTATAAGTCGAGAAATTCCCAAAATTGTATTTTTATTTCCTTCTGTTTTTAAAATATTAAATTTTTCTGACAAGACAAAGCTCACCGCGTCTTTCATTGTTGTTTTTCCATAACTTCCTGTTACAGCAATTATTTTTATATTTTTACGATATTTTTTAATCTTATTTTTAGCCCTTAAAATAACAATTTCCTTGAAAATAAAATCGAACGGAAACAAGATAAGAGTAGAAAAAATTAAAAAAATAAAAAACAACGGAGATAAAACAAAAAACAAAATCAAAAACAGGAGAATAAAAAACAAAACATTTAGATTGAGAGACAAAAAAACAAGAAAATAAGAAGACAAGAAAGCAAGAACTGATAAAAAGAAAATTATTTTTATCTTAATTGTCCATTCAATTTTTTTGCCAGCGAGAGTCCTAAATTTATTTTTAAAAAAATTTTTTATATCAACCAAAAACCTGTCGATTGAATAATCTTGAAATTGCAGAAGATATGTTTGATAAATTAAAATTGAAACGACCTTCTTTGTAATTTTTAAAAAAATATTTATTTTTTGTATCTTTTGTCTCATCTTTTTGTTTTGATATTTTTTGTCTCCCTGTGGGAGATCCCTCCGTAGGGGGACTTTATTGTTTTTTAGTTTTTTAGTTTTTTAGCTTTTTAGCTTTTTAGCTTTTTAGCTTTTTAGCTTTTTGGTTTTCTTGTTCCTTGTCCAGATAACTTTGCAAAATTATTGCCGCGGCAGAATCATCTATTTTCATTGTTTCATTGTTTAATTGTTTCATTGTTGATTTTTTCTCATTTCTTGCTTGAAACGACGACAAAAATTCTTGTTCAAAATATATTGGCAAATTAAATTTTTCTTCCAATTTTGATTTAAATTTTTCTATTTCTTTCATTATCTCATTTTTTTCTCCTTTGTAATTTAATGATTCTCCCAAAACTATTTCAGAAATTTTTTCTAATTTAATTATTTTTCCCAAGTTTCCAAATAATTTTTTATCGTTGTTTAAAATAGTTTTTGGAAAAGCAATCTTTCCGTCATCATCGGAAATGGCAATCCCTATTCTTTTTGAACCAAAATCCAAGCCAAGAAATTTTTTCATTATATTAATAATATCTCAAATTTATGAATTATAAAAAAATAAAACCGCACTATTAATAAATAGCACGGTTTTCTACATTATCAACGCCGTGATAATCCCCAATAAAACCCAAATCGTCAGAGTTATCTCAACATTATGTCTTTCGTAAAGACATTTAATTTTTTTCATTTTAACCCCTTTTTTTATCTGTTATTTATGATAACATAACAAACAAAATAAGTCAAAAAGATTTTTTGATTTATATATTTATTCTGATAATATCTACTAATATGGAATTATTACAACAAAATCCATGGATTATATTGTCGCTAATTTTGTGGGTTATCCCATGGAAAGGATACGCTCTTTGGTTAGCGGCAAAAAATGATAGTAAATGGTGGTTTATTATATTGCTTATTGTGAACACTTTGGCAATATTGGATATTATTTATATTTTTTTTGTCGGAAAAAAAGAAAATCCGAAAATAGGTACAGAAATTAAATAAATTATTCTTATTTAATTTTTGATGAGACAAAATTTTGTCTTTGAATTTTTGTTTGGAGGAGTCGGATAGTGGTTTAGTGCACCGGTCTTGTCATCGCTGTTGGCAATATCCCGCAAGAAGCGGAAAAAACCAAAATAATGGAAGATTACAAAGTTTATATCCTGAGAAGCAAAAAGTATTGTCGTTATTATATTGGTCATAGTTCAAATGTTGAAAAAGATTGTTTGAGCATAATTTAGGGAAAGTTCGTTCAACAAAAGCATACAAACCTTGGGAGATAATTTATACAGAAAAAAGAAATGATAAAAAAGATGCATATAAAAGAGAAAAACAAATAAAATCTTATAAGCACGGTGAGGCTTTTGAAAAATTAATAAGTAATCATTCTTAGAGCGGAGGGGTCGCATAGTCCGGTTTAGTGCACTGGTCCTGAAAACCAGAGTCCCGTA
>JBBTPZ010000009.1:190-1706 GCA_038065915.1 Patescibacteria group bacterium | reverse complement strand
TTTGAATCCATAATGTGTTCGCTTTCGTGTTCGTGTTCGTGGGAGCTTTTTTATCTACCCCAGTAAAATACTTTTCGTCCTAGAGAAATGTTTTTCAAATTTCACGGGGTAAAATTTTACGGGGCAAGTAATATTTTTGTTAGATAAATGAAAAATTTCCAAACAATAACAATTTTTATTTTTTCCGCCCTCGCTCTTTTGGGAGTTATTCTTTTTGCGATACAAAAATCAAATTCAAGCGATGCCATACCGCAGATATCTTTATGGGGAACAATGGACATCAGTACATTTAATAAAATTTCAGGTGAAATTGGGTCAAACAAGCTGACTTCATTTAAAATAAATTACAAACAAATCAAAAAAGACAATTTTGACAGTGAATTAATAGAAGCACTTGCTTCTGGTGTTGGACCGGACGCGATTATTCTTTCACAGGATAAAATTTTAAAATACGAAAATAAAATATTTAGCATTCCATTTTCAAGTTTTTCCGAAAGAGATTTTAGAGACAATTTTATAGAAGGAGCCGAAATTTTTTTGACAAAAGACAGTATCATAGCATTTCCACTCACAATTGACCCTTTAGTTATGTATTGGAATAGAGATATATTATCAAATGCAGGAATAGTTAAACCGCCGGCATATTGGGATGAAATTTATTCTATAGTTAAAAAAATAACAGAAAAGGATAATGCGCAAAATTTAAAAAAAGAAACGATTGCATTTGGCGAGTTTGATAATATTAAAAATGCCAAAGAAATTATTTCTGCACTCATTATGCAATCCGGCAATTCAATAACAATTAGAAATATTGATAAAATTCAAAGTATGTTAGATGAAAGAAAAGGAACAGTCATACCAGCAACAGAATCAGCCATTAGATTTTATACGGAATTTTCAAATCCATCAAAGGAAATGTATACATGGAATAGGTCAATGGATAATTCTTTAAAAGAATTTTTGGCTGGCAACCTTGCGTTTTATTTAGGTTTTTCAAGTGAATTAATTGAAATAAGAGAAAAAAATCCTAATCTTAATTTTGATGTCGCAAAATTACCACAAATAAGAGATAATAAAATAAATAAAACATTTGCAAATATGAACGGAATATCTGCTTTAAAGAGTTCACCAAATGTAAATAATGTTATTAAAATAATGGGATACTTAATTAGCAATGATGCATCTTTATTGTTTAGTAAATATTTTGATTTACCACCAGTAAAAAGAGAATTACTTGCCGAAAAACAAACAGATGCATACAAAGGTATTTTTTATGATTCTGCTATAATTGGTAGAGCTTGGTTGGACCCAAATCCGCAAGAAACAAGCATTATATTCAAAGACATGATTGAAAATGTAACATCTGGTAGATTCAGAATAAATGAATCTGTCAGAAGGGCGAGTGTTGAAATTCAAAACCTCTGGGAGAGGTTTTGAATCCACAATGTCTTTTGTTTTTAAAAAACCTCTGGGAGAGGTTTTGAATCCACAATGTCTTTTGTTTTTAAAAAACCTC
>JBBTPZ010000009.1:0-90 GCA_038065915.1 Patescibacteria group bacterium | reverse complement strand
TGGGAGAGGTTTTGAATCCACAATGTCTTTTGTTTTTAAAAACCTCTGGGAGAGGTTTTTAAGAAAAGTGCTTGGATTTATTCAAATTTT
>JBBTPZ010000008.1:0-23926 GCA_038065915.1 Patescibacteria group bacterium | reverse complement strand
GATGCCATTTTTCACTACAGGATGAATCCCGTAGTAGAAAATGACATTAAAGAAATTGGATTTATAAAATAAACAATAAAATGAAAAAAGAATTTATTAGAATTAATAACAAAAATAACAATACTCTTTAGAGTAATGTCATTTTTCACTACAGGATGAATCCCGTAGTAGAAAATGACATAACGGGTGAGAAGATTAAAAACCCCAGTAGTAGAGCGAAGCTCACTACGGGGCAGGCAAATAATTTTATGGATAAAAATTTATTAACATTAACAACAAAAATGACCGTGCTCTTTTAGAGCGATGCCATTTTTCACTACAGGATGAATTACAAAAACTTTGTTATTTTTACTATTTTTGTCCTAATTATAGGAGTTGGTATAGGTTTTATCATTGCTAAACAACTTCCAAAAAAAGATGTTGTTAATGTTGGAGAAAATTTTAACCCGCTAAATGCGACATATATAATAGAAAATCAATCAATAACTCTTGCTAATGGTTTCTCGGACAAAGAAGTTGTTCCTGGTTCATCAAGTAAAATTAAAATAATGAAATGGAATGAGCCAATCAACGGAGATTTAAATGCTGATGGCATCGACGATGCAACATTTATTCTTACACAAAATTCTGGCGGGAGTGAGATATTTTATTATGTGGTGGCGACAATTAACGATTCAACGGACAAAAAAACGATTGGAACAAATGGAATCCTTTTGGGTGATAGAATATCTCCGCAAAATATGAGTATTAAAAATGGAGTAATTATTGTTAATTATGCAGATAGAAAAAATGGAGAACCAATGACGAACAACCCTTCTGTTGATGTTTCTAAATATTTTGTTTTGGACGGTATTCTTTTGAAAGAAAAAATGGAAAAAAATGAGACCGCTACAAGCACAAAGAATAATATATAATTTCTCTATAATGTTTTTGTGTTTAGATATTAAAAATATGGAACATGTTGCAATAATGAAAAAATCTTGGGGGTTTATTGAAAAAATTCTTGGTGGTCAGAAAACAATAGAATCACGCTGGTATTCTTTAAAAAGCAAACCATGGGATAATATAAAAGGGGGAGAGATAATATATTTTAAGAATTCTGGTGAGTCAATAAATATGAAAGCTGAAGTTAGCAAGGTCATACAATTTACCGACCTGACTCCAAATAAAGTAAAAAAAATATTAAATAAATATGGTAAAGCAATGGGGATAGAAAGCGGAAAAATTTCTGAATTTTTTGAAAGTTTTAAAGACAAAAAATATTGTATTTTAATTTTTATAAAAAATCCGCGCGAAATAAAACCCTTTAATATAAACAAAAAAGGATTTGGTATGATGTCGGCATGGATATGTGTTGATAATGTAGATGAACTTAAAAAGTAGTATTTTAAACACAAGAATCTTTCTACCTACAAAGTGGATAACAACATTAACAAATTAGGTCAGTTTTTGCTAAAATATAAACATATGGAAGATACTAAAAAAATCAGCGGAAATGTCCTAATTATGGTCGTTATTTCTTTGATAATTGGCTTAGTCGCCGGTTATTTTATTGGTTATTCAAACGGAGTTGCTAATGGAGAGGCAAAAATTCTTGAGGAACAGAAACTTGAACAAGAAAAAGCCTTGGGGGAAGTCCAAAAAGAAGCAAATCCATTTGTGAATCTTGAAGAAAAAGCAAATCCATTTAAGGACACATATACAAATCCTTTCGCCCAATAAAAAGTTTTTTAATTATTAAAATTAACAAAAAACAGCATATTTGTGTCGCTTCAAAACGCTATATATGAATAAGACGAAAATATTTTTTATAACAACTTTATTTATTTTTTTTGTTGTAATATTTTTTGGTTTTAATAAGGCGAATGCAGGTCCTCTTGATGGTGTATCTTACCCAATTCCTGAATTGGGTAATTGTGGTTCTGTTTCAGAGTGTATGACATTTTGTGATATTTCAGAAAATCAGGTCACTTGTATTAATTGGGCGGCAAGTAAAAAAATAGTTTCAGAAGGAGAAGCCAAAAAAGTCAGAGATATGAATAAAAAGGAAGAAGAATTTAAACCAGGCCCAGGCGGTTGTATATCTCCACGAGAATGTGATGCATACTGCAGAGTAGAAGAAAATATTCGCGAGTGTATGAATTATAGTGTAAATAATGGATACATATCCAAAGAAGAAGCAGATGGGATAATTGCCAAGACGGAAAAAGGTGGACCAGGCAGATGTAAATCAAAAAACGAATGTGATAATTTTTGTAAAAATCCAGAAAATGCAGACGAATGTTTTTCTTTTGTTGTAGATGAGGGGAAAATAACGAAAGAAGAGGCTGAATTTATGAAAGGAAGAATGAGAGAAGGACCGAGGAGACCAAAACAACCAACACCAGAAGAGGGAATTGATACCGAAAAAGTCCAGACAATTTTAAAAGAACAAACAGGACCGGGTGGGTGTACAAATATACAGGAGTGTCAAAAATATTGTATGGATTTTAATCATGTTCAGGAGTGTATGGAATTTGCGGTTAAACACCGAATAACAAAAACGCCGGGTGATTTAGAAAGAATGAAAAAAATGTCACAAATAAAATCAGGTCCAGGAGGATGTATGGGGCCAGATGAGTGTGATAGATTTTGTAGCAAGGAAGAAAACAGAGACGAGTGTTTTAGGTTTACAAAAGAAAATCAATTAATGTCTGAAGAAGAAATCCAAAAAATGGAAAAAGAAATAGAAATAGTCAAAAAACTCCAAGGAGGTGAAATGGTTGGTCCAGGAGGTTGTAAAAATCCCGTTGAATGCAACAAATTTTGTAGTGACCAAACAAACATAGAAAAATGTATCAATTTTGGGGGCCAACACGGGATGCTAAACAAAGATACTGTTCAACAAATGATGGGCAAGACACAAGAAGCCAGACAAAAATTAATGGAAGTTGAAGAATTTAAAAAATTTAAGGAGATGGAACAGGGAGGTGAATTTAAAAACGGAGTTCCTGGAAAATTTATGAAATTTGGTCCACCTACAAGTGGTTTTGAGAACAAGGAAATGATGCCACTTGAAGCGACCAAGATGATGAAACCGGGCGAATTTGTTCCACGAGAAAGAATAATACAAAAGGAAGGTAATACGGTTTTTCCTCCTCAAGATTTTCAAAAATATATGCCAGATGATGGACAAAGAATGATGCCACCGGAAGGGTTTTCTCCTCCAGAAGGTTTTGAAAAATTTATGCAACAATACCAAACACCATCGAGCGGGACCCAAAACTATCCAACAACACCTCCAAATGGATCTTATCCACCTCCACAAAACTCGTATTTGGCTCCTTCTGGAGGCGGATTTTACTCACCCCCTTCTGGTGGAACATATCAGGCGCCACTGGAAGGTTCTTATCAAATGCCTCCAACAGGATCTTACCCAATCCCAACGAACACAGGACCTTCTAGTTTCAATTCAAAAACATTTGTTGGTACAGTTATAAATGCCTTTCCTAATTTGTTAGACATAATAAATAAGTAATTTAAAAAAGTTCTACTTACTTGGACATCCGATGTCTAAGCACTAATGTTTATTAAAAATCGTTTCAATTCTTATTTAACAGGGTGAATTAATTTTATTTAATCTGCGTGGATCTGTGCTTTTTTGTCTGCGTTAATCTGCGTTCTAACATGAATAAAAAAATATACATACTTTTTGTAATAGCTGTGATTGTTATTTTAGGTCTGATGTTTTTTCCAAATAAAAATGTTGATACAAAATCAAATGAATTAAATCAGCAAAACGATATATCTAATGCTAAAAATCTTCAAAATATTCAGAGAAAAAATTATGTAGAAATTAAAAATAGGAGAAATTTTGAAATACCACTTAAATCAAATCCAACCACTGGTTATTCATGGGTTGCGAAATTTGATGAAAATTATATAGAACTTATAAACAAAAATTTTGTCCAACAAAACAGTGATAAACAAATTGTAGGAGCTGGTAGTACAGAAGTATTTCAATTTAAAGCTCTAAAAACAGGTGAAACAAAAATAAATTTCTATTACTTACGCGAATGGGAAATTGATATTGTCCCCATAGATCAAAAAGTATTTGATGTGATAATTAAATGAAAAAGCAATCAAAATTGCTTTTTCATCCATAATTTTCACTCCGAGGCCCTAACTTTTATTGGAGTTAACCTTCCATTCTCTAATTCAATTGAATGGTTGTATTGTGTTTTTTTATATACAAATTTGATTTAAACACTTTAAATAAAAATGTTAGAATTAAACGAATGAATAACACAATTGAATCAATAAAAAAATACACGAGAACAGCAAATTATATATCTGTTGCACAAATCTATTTACAAGACAACTTTCTTTTAGACAGAGAATTAAAATCGGAAGATATAAAACCTCGCTTACTCGGTCACTGGGGTTCTTGTCCCGGAATAAATTTTGTTTATGCAAACCTAAACGCACTTGTTAAAAAATATTCAGCAAATGTTTTGTTTATTCTTGGTCCCGGACACGGTTTTCCAGCACTTCAATCAAATTTATTTATTGAAGGAACTTTTGAAAAATATTATTCACAAGCAACTCAAAATGAAGACGGACTTGCTTATATTTCAAAAAATTTTTCATGGCCATACGGATTTCCAAGTCACAGTAGTCCGTCAACACCCGGTGTAATTTTAGAAGGAGGAGAGTTGGGATATGCTCTATCAACAGCTTATGGTTCCATTTTAGATAATCCAGATTTAATAACATGCGCTCTTATAGGAGACGGCGAAGCAGAAACAGGACCAACGGCAACCGCATGGCATTTAAATAAGTTTATTGACCCCCAAATAAATGGTGCTGTTTTGCCGATTCTTCATTTAAACGGATATAAAATTTCAGGACCGACTGTTTTTGGAAGAATGTCAGACGAAAAACTTCTAAACCTTTTCAATGGTTATGGTTATGAACCATTTATAGTTGATGGATGGAACGATATAGAAAATGTTTATGAAAAAATGTATGAAACACTGGAAAATTGTTATAAAAAAATAAAGGAAATTCAAAATGAAGCAAGAAAAGGAAACGAAACAATTTCTCCAAAATTTCCCATGATAATTTTGAAAACGCTCAAAGGATGGACAGGGATAAAAAAATTAGACGGGCAAAAAATAGAGGGAAATTGTCTTTCACATCAAGTTGTAGGTCCTGACGCAAAAGAAAATTCAGCAACCTTAAAAGCAATTGAAAAATGGTTGAAGTCATATAATTTTGGCGAGTTATTTGATAAAAAGAAAGGTTTTTGTGAAAAAATAAAAGAAATTGTTCCCGATAAAGATTTAAGAATAGGCGACAATAAGCATAGTATGGGAGGCAAATCGGTTTATAAACTACTAGAATTACCAAACGTGGATAAGTTTAGTGAGGACGCAGAAATTCCGGGAACAATTGGTTCAAGTAGCATGAGAAGAGCGGGTCTTTATATTAGTGAAGTTTTTGAATTAAACGAGAAAAATAAAAATTTTCGGTTATTTTCTCCGGATGAAACATACTCAAATAAACTTGACGAAGTATTTAAAACAACAGCAAGAGCATTTGTGTGGCCGACAGAAAATTGGGACAAGGATTTAAAACAAGACGGAAGAGTTATGGAAGTGTTAAGTGAACATTCTTTGCAGGGAATGATGCAGGGTTATATTTTGACGGGACGACATGGAATTTTTGCTTCATACGAGGCATTTATACAAATTATTTCAAGTATGGCCGACCAATACGCGAAATTTTTAAAAATTGCGAGAGAAATAAAATGGCGCGGAGACATTTCTTCATTTAATTACATTTTAACTTCATCAGGATGGCGACAGGAACACAATGGTTTTTCGCATCAAAATCCAGGATTTATAGATGATATGCTTCAAAGACAGGGTGATTTCGTAAATGTTTATTTTCCGCCAGATGGAAACAGCACATTAGTCGTTCTTGAAAAAATGTTGTCTTCAAAAAAAGAAATTAATGTTCTTGTGGCGGGCAAAAAAGTTGAACCAAGATGGCTCACAACAAAATTAGCGAGAAAAGAATTGGAAGATGGAATAATGATTTGGAATTTCGCGAGCGATGAAAATCCGGACATTGTTATTGCTTCAGTTGGAGATTATTTGACCACTGAAGCTCTGGCGTCCGTTGATGTTATAAAAAAAGAATTACCGCAAATTAGAATTAGATTTGTAAATATAATGGCAATGTCGCCAACTGGTTTGGGTCCAACAGGAAAAATTGTTTCTGCGGAAGAATTTAATAAATATTTTACAAGTGATAAACCCGTGATAATAAATTTTCACGGATATCCTCAATCAATAAAACAGGTTTTATTTGATTATGGCGTTGATTCTGAAAGATTTACGATTCGTGGTTATGTGGAGAATGGTTCAACAACAACGCCGTTTGATATGCATGTTAGAAATAAAACAGATAGATACAATTTAGCGATGGACGCGTTTAGAAAGCTGAGTCAAAAAGGTAATGTAGAAAAAAATAAAGCTGAAGAACTCATCAAAAAATATGAAAATAAATTATCAGAACACACGGAATACATAAAAAAACATGGAGTAGACATGGAAGAAATTGAAAATTGTCATCCCTACGGGAGATCTCCTACAGGGAGAGAAATGGCACGGTAAGAAATAGATTATTAATGCTTTCTCAATATTATAAATTTTTTTAAAATAGAGATTCCACTTTTTTCTAATTCGCGCGAATTAGAAAGTAGGGAAAGTATAAAGTAAAATAATTAAAAAAAATATTTAATTAAAATTTAGTTAGATATATACTATAAAATATGAATTATCAAAAAGCGGAAAAAATTTACAAAGCTTTAGCTAATAGAAGAAGATTGGCAATAATTCAATGTTTATCAAAAGAAGATAAAATAACTGTGAGCGATATTTCTGAAAAAATAAAACTTTCTCTAACTTCAACTTCAAAACATTTGCAGATATTAAAAAGTGCTGGTTTGGCGGAGAGTGAACAGGTGAATTTGGAACAACATTATTTTTTGGTTAATAAAAACAACTCTTTTATAAAACAAGCTCTTTCAGTGGAATAATCTAAAGAGATTTTCTATTGTATTCTACTTTCTAATTCGCGCGAATTAGAAAGTAGAATGTTTGTGCATGTTATGTATGTTGTATATGTTGTGTGCGGAGGATATTGGGTAATGGATAAAAAATAAAAATAAAAAATGTTATCATTACAGTAATCTAATAAAAAATAAATTATGGATAAAAAAACATTAATTATAAATACAGGAAGTGTGTCAAAAAGACATGGTTTTTATATTGATAACGAAAAAATAGCTTGGACACATTTTGAAAAATGTTGTGATGAGAATTTTTCATTATCAATTACATACAAAGGCATTAAAGAAAAATCTAAAATAAATAAAAAAAATTTTCTCAATTCAACGGAGTATTTTTTTAATTTTTTAAAAGATAAGAAGGTTTTAAAAGATAAAAAAGAAATAAATGTTATTGGACTTAGAATTGTCGCTCCGGGTAAATATTTTTTGGAAGATAAAATTATAGATGAAAAATATTTAAAAGAATTAGTCAAAGTAAAAGAAAGTGCTCCTCTTCACATAGAACCGATAATAAAAGAAATAGAATATTTAAGGAAAGAATTTGGCGAAAGTATTTTAATTGGAATTTCTGATAGTAAATTTCATATTGATATACCGGAATGTTTTAGATATTACAGCATTAAAAAGACAGACACGGAGAAATATGATATTCGCAGGTATGGGTATCATGGAATATCTGCGAGTTCAATAATTAGAAAAATGAAGAAAAAAAACGAGAATATTCCAGAAAATATAATAATTTGTCATTTAGGAAGTGGTTCAAGTGTTACTGCCGTAAAGAGCGAAAAAAGTTTTAATACATCAATGGGATTCACGCCGTTGGAGGGACTCACTATGAGAACAAGAGTTGGAAATATAGATTCTGGTGCTTTAATTTATTTTGCTAAAAAAGAAAATTTAAATTTTGAAGGTTTAGAAGATTATTTAAATACAAAGTGTGGTTTACTTGGTCTTAGTGGAGAAGGAGATACTAGAAAAATTGTGAGTTTAGCAGGTGGCGGAAATAAAAATGCTATTCTTGCCCTTGATATTTATTCGAATGATGTCAAAGAATTTATAGGTTCATACTCCGCTCTATTAAATGGTTTGGATATGTTAATTTTTTCAGGAGCGATAGGTGAAGGGTCTGATATAATTCGTTCAAAAATATGTTCAGAAATGGATTATCTTGGAATAAAAATTGATAATGAAAAGAATAAAAATATATTAGACATTGATGGTTTTATTGATGACGGAACTTTGCCTGTAAAGATTAGTGTAGTTACTACGGATGAAGTAGAAGAAATTTTTAAAGATGCGGAACAAGTGTTTAGTTCAATTAAGTAATATATACAATGAGAACAGATAACACCGCATGGAACAAATTTTTTTCAACCATATTAATTTTGTTTATGGTTTTAAGTTTTATAGGGGTTATTGACTCCGTCTTTCTTATTGCAGAACATTTTAAAGGAGGTCCTGTTGTATGTCTTATTGTTGAAGGATGTGACCTCGTTTTAAATAGTCAATATTCTGTAATTTTAGGTATCCCAGTTGTAATTTTAGGTTTTCTTTATTATTTTTTTATATTTCTTTTTTCCATATTTTCTTTTATAAAAAGAAAAGAAATAATTCTAAAATATTTATCAATCTTTACAGTTGTCGGATTTTTAATGTCAATATGGTTTGTCTACTTACAAATTTTTGTAATTAAGGCATTTTGCACATATTGTATGGTTTCCGCCTTTATATCCATCTTCTTATTTATTTTCGGCGCTATATTTTTTGTCAATTTTAAAAAGAGAAATAATGGTATCTAAAAAAAATAAAGAGAGAAGAAAAAGAGCTGTAAAAATAGCCAAAGTTTTGAATAAATTATTTACTGACGAACAGGGAACTTCACTCGGTCATAAAAATAATTGGGAATTGTTGGTTTCCGTTATTTTATCCGCACAATGCACTGATGAAAGAGTAAATATAGTCACAGAAAAATTGTTTAAAAAATATAAAAAATTAGACGATTATATTAATGTTAAAAAATCAGAATTTGAGAAGGACATAAGGTCAACTGGATATTACAAAAACAAAACCAAAAATATTTTATCTGCTGCAAAAATGATAAAAAGGGAATTTGGTGGAGATGTTCCAAATAATATGGATGATTTGTTAAAAATTCCAGGGGTTGGAAGAAAAACTGCGAATGTAATATTAAATAATGCACTCGGTGTTGCAGAAGGAATCGTCGTGGATACACATGTCAGGAGATTATCAATTAAATTTGATTTGACCGATAATAAAACCCCGGAAAAAATTGAAAAAGATTTAATGAAAATTTTACCAAAAAAATATTGGAATAGTTTTTCTTTCAAACTCGTTAAATATGGTCAAGAAATTTGTGGAGCGAGAAAACATGGCTGTAAGAATCATCCTTTAACAAAAATATATACCCAAGCAAATAATATTTGGCCAAGAGCAAAGTAAACGCAGATTCACCCCATGGAATAAAAATTCTTTAGAATTTTATTTTGATAAACCAAAATATTCCACAGTGTAAACGCAGATTTATCCCGCCAAGGCGGGATAAAAAACCGCAGATATACGCAGATAACAAACACAGATTTAATTAGATAAATGTGGACAAAATAAGTGGATATTTAAGTTTCTCGTTTTTTTTGTTTTGGTGTAAACTATATGGGTATCAAAATTATATGAAGAAATTTATAACTGACAGACCTACAAGAATCGCGTTTTTATCAGGATTCTTTAGTGTTCTCATAACTTTATTTAATATACTCTTAAGAAAATAAGAGAATATACCAATGCAAACCTTATTTTTTTAAAATAATCAGGCGCTTTCTTGTCTTTGGAACTCTTGGTTTACAAATGCTTTTTCATGTTATAATTATGTTATTAAATAATATAATTTTAATTTATGTTTTATTTCTTTATTTTAATAATCATAGTGCTTCTGTTTTTGTTTATAAAACAGGTTAACCAATATGAAAGGGGGGTTATGTTTAAACTTGGTAAATATACAGGTATTAAACAGCCGGGTTGGAGATTGGTTGTTCCTATATTTCAAAAAATAAAAATAGTTGATGTGCGAGTTAAAGCCGTTGATGTGCCGGAACAAAAAGCAATAACAAAAGATAACATTCCAGTTGGGGTTACTGCGGTTATTTATTACAAAGTTTCAGATGTATCAAAAGCTATTTTAGAAGTTGAAAATTTTTTTCATGCGGTATCTCAACTAGCACAGACGACAATGCGAAATGTTGTTGGTGAAGTGGAGCTGGATGAACTTCTCGGCCAACGAGAAAAAGTTTCTGAAAAAATAAAAAGTATTGTTAGTAAGGCAAGCGATGCATGGGGCATAAGAGTGAATGATGTTGAATTGAAAGATGTTGTTTTACCACCGGACATGGAGAGAATAATAGGAAAACAAGCCGAAGCAGAGAGAGAAAGACGTGCTGTTATTATAAAAGCTGAAGGAGAGGTTATGTCAGCAAAAAATATGGCAAAAGCAGCAAACATACTTTCTGGAGCGACGGGAGCATTACACTTGAGAACTTTACAATCAATAAATGATATAAGTTCTGACCAGTCAAATACAGTCGTGTTTGCCGTTCCATTAGAAATACTTAGAGCATTTGAAAAATTTGGTAAAACCGAAGTTATTCCTGTGCAGGCAGGAGAAAAGAAATAAAAAATATGTTAGGTCAAGAAGTAATTTTAGGAAAGGATGTTTTTGAATGGCTTATTAGTTATGGTTATCCAATTCTTATAATAATCTCCTTAGTTGATAGCACATACATTGGTTTTTTTGCCGGGATGCTTTCGGCTCTCGGCGTGTTTAATCCCTTCATTGTTTTTGGCATAAGTGTTTTTGTAAGAGTGATAACTGATTCGATTATTTTTTTCTTTGCAAAATCAGGTTTTTCTTTTCTTGAAAAATTTCCTTTTTACAGAAAAGTTATTAAAAAAATAAATGAGAGAGATGAATTTGGCAAAGGAGAATGGGCGTCTTTATTTAAAGAACGCATAATAAGAACACTTCTTATTACAAAATTAATTCCTATTCCAGGTGTTCCAGAAGCTGTTTTGATAGCTGGAGGAGCTCTCGGAGCAAGTTATAAAAAATCTATTTTTGGAATATTTTTGGGACAGGCAATATGGGTAGGTATAGTTATTGCGCTTGGATATTATTTTGGCGATGCAATAAAAAATTCAAAATATTTTTTTGATATGCTCGCTTTTGTTATTGTTCTTACCATCGTGCTATTTTTGTTGTATCGCAGATATGTGCATAAACACATAAAGACGATGTCATGGTATAAAAATTTTATCGGCAATGGAAATAGCGGTCTTAATAAAAAACAAAAATTAAACAAAATGAAAATATATATAGGGACAGACCACGCCGGGTTTGAACTTAAAGAGAAATTAGTAAAATTTCTCAAAAATCTTGGGTATGAAATAATTGATAAAGGTGCGTATGTTTATGATGAGGCCGATGATTATACTGATTTTATTTCTCTTGTTGCAAAAGAAATTTCTAATGACCCAGACAATTCAAAAGGAATAGTTTTAGGCGGTTCTGGACAAGGAGAAGCAATGATATCGGATAGATTTAAAAATGTCAGAACTGCTGTCTATTATGGCGGAAATACTGAAGTGATAAAATTATCACGCGAACATAATGATGCGAATATTTTATCTCTCGGAGCGGGGTTTATTACAGAAGAAGAAGCAAAAGTAGTTGTAAAACTCTGGTTGAACACACCATTTTCTAAAGAAGAAAGACATATTCGCAGAATAAAAGAAATAGATTCACTTGGAAGCTGAGCTTCCAAGTGGGGAGATTAAAAATCTAAATTCTAATTTTATAAAAAATGGATCCCGTAGTAGAAAATGGCATAAATATAAAATATTAAAAAATGAGAAAAATAAGAAATCCCAGTAGCAGAGCAAAGCTCGCTACGGGACAAGTAAAACTTTATCAAAATTAACAACAAAAATAGCCGTGCTCTTTTAGAGCAATGCCATTTTTCACTACAGGATGGAACCTCAAATAATTCCAGCAATAATTTCAGAGAACTTTGAACATCTCAAGGCAGAATTAAATCGTGTGAAGGATTTTGTCCCATTAGTTCAGATTGATATTACAGATGGACTTTTTGCGCCAACAAAGACATGGCCATTTAATGAGGGTGACATTTATTTTGAAAAAATAGTTAATCAAGAAGAAGGAATACCGTTTTGGAAAGATTTAAATTTTGAAATGGATTTAATGATACAAAATCCAGAAAAAACAATTGATAAATGGATAAATATAGGGGCGAGCGCATTAATTATTCATATTGAAAGTACAAATGAAATAGAAAAAATAATACAAAAAATAAAAAGTTCTAATATTGCAGTTGGGATTTCTTTAAACCCGAGTACTCCAAATGAAAAAATATATTCACTAATAGAAAAAATAAATTTTGTTCAGTTTATGGGTAATGATAAAATTGGGCATCATGGAGTTGAATTGGACGAAAGAGTATACAAAAAAATAGAAGATTTAAAAAATAAAAATTCCCAAATACCAATAGCGATAGACATAGGAGTTAATGAAGAAACCATCCAACTTCTTGTTAAAGCCGGTGCAACGAAGCTTGTTTCTGGGTCAACAATTTTAAATTCGGACAATATTAAAGAAAAAATAGACGAGTTAAAAAATCTCTCTCTTGTTTAGTTGCTTTGTTTAATGTTTAGTAATTGAGTTACTAAAAAATTATGGAATTAAGTAAAGAAAAAATAATTGAATTAAAAAAAACAGCGAAAGAAGTTCGCAGAACAATTATAAAATCTCTTGTTTCTGCCGAATCTGGCCATACCGGAGGTTCCCTAGGAATGGCCGATATATTTACTGCATTTTATTTTCATATATTAAAACATAATCCAGAAGAACCACTTTGGCCTGAAAGAGACAGGTTAATTTTATCAAATGGGCACATTGTTCCTGCAAGATATTCTGCAATGGCGCATGCCGGATATTTTTCTGTTGAAGAATTAGAAAATGGATTGCGAAAATTTGGAACAGTTTTTCAGGGTCATCCGGATAGAAAATTTTTACCGTCAATGGAAACGACATCTGGCCCCCTTGGTTGTGGTTTAGGACAGGCCTCCGGTATTGCGCTTGGAGCGAAAATGGACGGGAAAAATTTTTATACATACTGCATAATGTCGGACGGAGAACATCAAGAAGGAAATCTTTGGGAATCAGTAATGTTTGCTGGAAAATATAAGATAGATAATTTGACGGGAATTATAGATAGAAATAATATTCAAATTACTGGTAGGACAGAAAATGTAATGCCGTTGGAATCATTAAGAAATAAATACGAAGCATTTAATTGGAATGTTGTTGAAGTTGACGGACATGATTTTGTAAAATTTATTGAAGCAATTGAAATGGCAAAAATTTCTCATGGCAAGCCAACGGTAATTATTGCGCACACAATTCCCGGAAAGGGAATAAAAGAAATTGAAAATGATTACAAATGGCATGGAATTGCCCCGAATAAAGAGCAGGGTGAGAGGTTTCTGTTAGAATTGAATTTGGATTGAAATTAGATTTTATTGTTTTTTATAAATATTAAAATATTGTGGTAATGAGAATTAAAAATGTAAAAATCAAAGTGTAAAGTTATGGAGTTCGCCGTAGGCGAACAAACAATCGACTACAAATTTTCTGAAAGAAAATTTGCTCAAAGATTTTAACATTTTACATTGTTATTTTTCACTTTGAGATTTACATTTTTCATTTTTGCGATTTTGATAAAAAATTAATAGACAAAAACAAGTGAAATCATTTTGAATATGTTAAACAGAACCAAACATTTAAATCCCAAACTTTTTGACGCGGATGTAGAAAAAAAATATATTCGTGATGGTTTTGGGCAGGGACTTCTTTTTGCGGGAGAGAAAAATAGAAAAGTTGTAGCTTTGTCCGGTGATTTGTCTGATTCAATAAGATTAACTCAATTTAAAGAAAGATTTCCTGAAAGATATTTTGAAGTTGGTGTTGCTGAACAAAATTTAGCAACGGTTGCTTCCGGTTTTGCTTATTATGGCAAGATTCCTTTTATGACATCGTTTGCCGTATTTAGTCCTGGAAGAAATTGGGAACAAATAAGAACTACGATTGCATTAAATAATGTTCCTGTGAAAATGATTGGTTCACACGCCGGTATTGCTGTTGGCGAAGACGGAGCGACACATCAATCGCTTGAAGATATTGCGCTTATGAGAGTTTTACCGAATGTTACTGTGATTGTTCCGTGTGATTATGAAGAAGCAAAAAAAACTGTTCATGAAATTGTTGAACACAACAAACCTGTTTATATGCGTTTTGATAGAAGTAAGGTACCGGTTATTACTACTAATGACTCGCCGTTTAAAATTGGAAAGGCGGAAATTTTGTGGGACTCAAGTAATCCCGTTGTAACGATAATTGCAATTGGATATCTTGTTCATAATGCATTGCTTTGCGCAAAAGAATTAGAAAAAGAAGGAATACAAATTTTGGTTGTGAATAATCATACGATTAAACCAATGGATGAAGAATTAATTTTAGGTGTTGCAAAAAGAACAGGCGCGATTGTTACAGTTGAAGACCATCAGATTGCTGGCGGCATGGGTTCTGCGGTCGCAGAATTTTTGGCAAAAACATATCCTGTGCCGATTGAATTTGTTGGAGTAGATAATAAATTTGGACAATCAGGAACACCAGCTGAATTAATTAAACATTATGGATTAGATGTAGAATCAATAAAAAAAGCAGTTTTAAAAATAATTAAAAGAAATCAAAAACCTTATTAAAAGGTTTTTGATACACCCCAGTAAAATATCCCACACCACAGTGAAATAGTTTTCAAATTTTATGGGGTAAAGATTTTACGGGGCAAGCAATATTTTTTGTTTATAAAAAAGATAGCCCCGTTGCAGATGATTGGAAGTTTGCAACGAGGCTTTTATGTGGGAATTTATTTTTTTAGATTACAGCCGTTTTTTTGGTGGGTGTGAGTATTTCTCACTCCGCAAGTTGGCTGGTGCTGTAATCTAAGTGTCTGGTATAATAATATCATATATTAAAATAAAAGTCAAGGGTTTTTAAACTTTCTTTTTTATATTAAAAAACACGGCTTTGTTAAGCCGTGTTTTTGTGGTTACAGAAATCTTTCCGGTTTATAGAACAACGGTGCTTCGGCAAGATATTTTTCTAATGCTTCGCGAGTTAGAAGTCCTCTTCGCGCCCCGACATATTGAACAACGGACATTGAATTTATTGGCCCCCACATTAATGCCTCTTGGATTGTTTTTCCAAGCGCAATAGCTGAAGTAAATGTTGCTGAAAACGCATCACCTGCGCCGGTTCTATCAACTGGTGGTTTTGGGTCTGGATACATTGGAATTTTCCATACATCATTTCCGTCGTATATGTATGCGCCGTTTGTTGCGTCTGTTATAACAACAATTTTTGGTCCAAGGTCGTGCATTTTTTTAAGTAATTCAATTGTGTCATCTACATCAGTTTCTAAAATTCTTTTCGCTTCCATTTTGTTGCAGAAAAATAATTTACTCAATTGATATATTTTTTTTAGTGGTTCATAACCGAGTTTTATTTGGAATGTTCCAGGTTGAAATACAAAATTTATTTCTGAATGTTTCTCAATATAATTTGCAACTTCATTATGATAATCAATTGTGTTTTCTCCTAACGAACTAAAATAAACAAATTTTGGTGAGCCGATGTCAGGTAATTTATAATCGTACTCTCTGTGTTTAGAAAGTATCGTTCTTTCTTCCTCATATAAAATTAAATAATTATAATTTGTTTCTTTGCCTTTTTGTATTTCTATAAACTCAGTATCAACCCCCTCTTTTTTTAATGTCTCTACGCAAGCTATTCCGTTTTCGTCATCACCAACATTTGCAACAAGAGAAGCACTTAATCCTAATCTATGCGCGCACACGGAAGCATTAGATGCATTACCGACACCTTTTACAATAGTTACATGTTCATATGCAATTTTATCCGCGAAATTTAAACAAATTTTACATTTTTTATTATTCACATCGCATAAAACATCCGCTTCTTTGACACGTATAAATGCATCATTTGTTATATCTCCAATTCCAACAAAATCAAATTGTTTTGGTTTAAAAAATCTCATACTTAAATATTAACATGAATTTTGCACATTAATTACAAAGTTGGTGGAAATCATGTGATACAATATTAATAATGAATCCCGTAGTAGAAAATGGCATTACGGGAAAAAACTAAAAAACGAAGTATGTTAAAAACAAAAATTTTATCAACATTAATAACAAAAATAGCCGCGCTCTTTAGAGCAATGCCATTTTTCACTACAGGATGAAAACTTTAAAAGAGACAATAAAAGAAGCAGAAAAAAATGGTATTGCCGTTGGGCATTTTAATATTTCTAATATTGAAGGACTGCACGCGGTTTTTAATGTAGCAAAAAAACTTAATTTGCCTGTAATAATTGGAGTATCAGAAGGAGAAAGAGATTTCATTGGTGTTAAGCAAGTTGTAGTGCTTGTAAAAAGTTTAAGAGAGGAAAATGATTATCCAATTTTTTTAAATGCAGACCACACATATTCTTTTGAAAAGGTTAAGGAAGCCGTTGATGCTGGTTTTGATTCTGTAATTTTTGATGGCGCAAAATTGAGCATGGAAGAAAATATAAGAATAACAAAACAATGTGTTGAATATGCACAAAAAATTAATCCAGAAATTTTAGTTGAGGCGGAACTAGGTTTTATAGGTTCATCATCAAAAATTTTAGACAAAATACCAGAAGAAGTGAATTTGGATAAAGATTCGCTTACGAAGCCGGAGGAAGCGAAAAAATTTGTTAAGCAAACAAGGATTAATTTATTCGCGCCAGCGGTTGGAAATATTCACGGGATGTTGGGAATCGGAAAAGATCCATCTTTAAATATAGAACTTATAAAAGAGATAAGAAAAGAAGCAGGAGTGCCCTTGGTTCTTCATGGCGGTTCTGGAACAAGTGACAAAGATTTTAAAAAAGCAATAAAAGCAGGAGTTTCTGTTATACATATAAATACAGAATTAAGATTTGCTTATAGAAGCGCTGTTCAGATTTCGTTGCAGGAAAATCCAGATGAAATTGCCCCATATAAAATAATGAAAGGTGCTGTACTGGCGATGGAAAAAGTTGTGGAGGAAAAACTCAAACTATTTAACTTTGTTAAATAGTAATTTCTAATATTAAATTTCTCTTCCTACGGCAGATCTCCCGAATGGAGATAATTTCTAATGAAATGTAAACTATGACTAAGTTCACATACATATTGCACTCATTAATCACATGGGCGCAAAATGAAAAACAAAGAATATTCATGAATTTGCATTTTGCCTTTGTTTCTGTATAATTTTGCAGACATGAAAACATTAGAAGTTAAAAAAAGAGACGCAATAAAAACCCCCGAAGAAATAAGAAATGAGGACAATATGCCTGCTGTTTATTATGGTAAAAAAACGGAATCCACGCCTGTTTTAGTTTCAATGATTCAATTTAAGAAAATGTGGAAAGATGTTGGTGAATCTGGTGTTTTTAATATAAAAAATGGAAATACAGAAATGCAGGCGCTTATACATGATGTTCAATTACATCCTGTTACAGACGAGCCAGTGCACGCTGATTTTTATATTGTAGAAAAAGGTCAAACTGTTACAGTTTCAGTACCGATTGAATTTATTGGTGAGTCACCGGCAGTTAAAAATTTTGGAGGCGCTCTTGTTAAAATTTTGCATGAAATTGAAGTTGAAGCAGAACCAAACAATTTGCCTCATGAAATTATTGTTGATGTATCAAGTATTACTGAAATTGATGGTCATATTGCAATTAAGGACTTGAAGTTTCCTAAAGGAGTTAAAACAACAGAAGAACAAGAAGAAATTGTAGTTTTGGTTGAACAACCAAAAGAAGAAAAGGAAGAACTTCCTGCTGTTGAAGCAGACCTATCATCAATTGAAGTTGAAAAGAAAGGCAAGGAAGAAAAAGAGGGAGAAGAACCTGCAAGTACAGACAAAAAACTACAGGCAGACACAGATAAGTCAAAAACTTCTAAATAAGATTTTTAATCCATCCAAGTTAAATATACTTTGTATTTAACGGGACAAGTAATTTTTTTATAATTAAAAAAGAGAGGCATTTTCCTCTCTTTTGATTTTATACTACTTGTTTTTTCTTTGGGAAAAAATCTTTTGCCAACATCACGACGACACAAATGAAATAAATGTACGTTACAGACAAAATCATTGAATGTGGAAATTTATCTGTGCCGATATTTAATGGAAATTCATTTAATATTGTTACAACATTGAGTGTTATTGTGGAAACAATAACAAAAAGATACAAAATTCTGGAATCAAAAATGATTCCCGGCAACATAGAAACAGTGATATATGGTATACATTCTTCGATGAATATATACAAACACACAACATTTACTATAAATGTAAAAGTAAACAATGTTGGATTGTTTACAAAATTGCCATTTGATAATGCTGTGGATGGTTCGATTAATGCCAAAAGAAGAAAACCGGCAATTAAAAGATTCAAAGCAAACAATATTTTTGCCATAACTTCCATTTTTTCTCCAAGTTATTTAAAGAACATTCGTTTAAATTTAAATTCAAACACAATATAGCACATATAAAAAATATTTAAAGTTTTCTTTTTATGTCTTAAATTTAGTATAATATTAAGCAATATGTGGAAACACAATTACCTGCCGTTTCTTTTGGCGGTTATATTTTTGATGACATTATCTTTTGGTGGTGTGGCTTTTGCAGAAACAGCTCAAGAACAAGTAAGTTCTCGCAGAAATCAACTTGAGAGTGAATTATCAAAACTTGAACAGGAAATAGGTCATCAACAGGCAATTCTTGACAGTAAAAAAGCTCAATCGCAATCGTTAGAAAGAGATATAGCAATTATAGACGCTGAAATAAAAAAATCAGAATTAAATATTCGCGCAAGAGAGATAACAATATCAAAACTGTCGGATGACATAAGAGGAAAAGAAACAAAAATATTCTCTTTGAACGAAAAAATAATCAAAGAGAAAAAATCTTTAGCCCAATTAATTAAAAAAAGAAATGAAATAGATTCTTTCTCGCTTGTTGAAGTTGTTTTGAGTAATAAAAACCTTTCGGATTTTTTTGAAGACGTTGATATGTTTACATCGATTGAGACCGCTCTTTCAGATTCGTTTTCACAGATAGAAGAAACAAAAAATGTAACAAATATACAAAAAGAATCTTTGGTAGATAAAAGAACGGCAGAGATAGAATTAAAAGATATCCAAAATAGAGAGAAAAAGAAAATTGAATCACAAAAAGCGGAAAAGAAACAAATTTTAAGTATAAGCAAGGGAGAAGAAGTCATATATCAAAAAATTCTAAAAGAAAAACAAAAATCTGCTGCGGAAATTCGTTCAGAATTGTTTACACTTAGAGGTTCTACTGCTATATCTTTTGAAAAGGCGCTTGAGTATGCAACATCTGCTGGCAAAAAAACAGGAGTCAGACCAGCATTGATTTTGGGAGTTATAGCAGAAGAATCAAATCTTGGACAAAATGTCGGGACAGGTAATTGGAAAACAGATATGCATCCAACAAGAGACAGACCGGTATTTCAAGAAATTACCGACCAATTGGGTTTTGATCCTGACATGATGCCTGTTTCAAAAAAACCTTGGTATGGATGGGGAGGAGCTATGGGGCCGGCACAATTTATTCCTTCAACATGGGTTATGTATGAAAAAAGAATTGCAAGTTTAACTGGACACAGTATTCCAAACCCATGGGACCCATTTGACGCTTTTACCGCTTCTGCGATTTTACTGGCAGATAATGGCGCAAAAAAAGGTACCAGAAGTTCTGAAAAACTTGCAGCGTTAAGATATTTTGCCGGGTGGACAAATGCATCAAAACCGGCATATTCATTTTACGGAGATGAGGTTATGGATTTAGCTGATATGTATCAAAAACAGATAGATATCTTGAATCAATGAAGCAAGAAAGCAAGAAAGCAAGAAAGCAAGAAAGCAAAGAACCACTTTCTAATTCGCGCGAATTAGAAAGTGGTTCTTTAACTCAAAAATAAAATATTTGACTTTTTGGGCAGTTTGTTATATCATACTGGATAGAGAATTTGAAAAATTCAAGTTCTTTTAAATAGTTTTTAATAATAAAAACAAAAGAGGCGTTGAATTTATTCAACGCCTCTTTTGTTTTTTTATTTTTTTTGTGCTATTCTGTTTTAGTTATGAAAAAGGATATTCACCCGAAATATTACCCAAAAGCCAAGGTTACTTGCGCTTGCGGAAATAAATTTGAGACAGGTTCCACATTAGAAAAAATAAATGTGGAAATTTGCGGTGCTTGCCATCCTTTTTTTACGGGTAATGAAAAAATAGTTGATACTGCAGGAAGAGTTGAAAAATTCAAAACAAGAATGGCAAAGGCGGAGACAAAAAAACAAGAAAGTTCCCCTACGAGGGATCTCCCGAAGGGAGACAAAAAAGTTTACCCCGTAGCCCAGCCGAAAGTTGGTGGTACTAGGGCAACAAAACAACCTGCCCACAATGCTACGCATGGAGTTACAGGCGGGGAAGGCAAAACATCAAAAACTAAAAAATAAGTAACAAACAAAAAGCGTATCTGTTTTGAAAACGGAACGCTTTTTCTGTTATAATTTAATCTGTCCGCATTTAGTCCGCATATAACATGAATAATATAGAAGAATTAAAAAAGAATCCAAAAACATCTTTTCTAACAAAGGAATATGAACGACTTTCCAAAGAAGAAGAAGAAATTAGAAAAATGATGAAAGATATTGAAATGAAAGAGCTTGCCGAAAACGAGTTGTCTTCCGTTATGATTCAAAAAGAAGCAATAGAAAAACAGATTCAAGAAATAATTTTGTCCGAAAAAGAAGAGGAAGAATTTCCAAATGAAATAATTATAGAAGTTCGCGCAGGTGCAGGTGGGGATGAAGCATCTATTTTTGCAGAGGACTTATCTTTAATGTATCAAAAATTTGCTGAATTTAACGGATGGAGTTTTAAAAAAATAGACGAATCAAGAAACTCACTCGGTGGTTATAAAGAAGTAATTTTTGAAATTAGAGGAAAAGATGTTTATAAAAAAATGCGTTTTGAAACAGGAGTGCATCGTGTTCAAAGAATTCCTGCCACTGAAAAATCTGGAAGAATACACACCTCAACAGCATCTGTTGCTGTTTTGCCCATTAGAAAGAAAAAAAATATAGAAATAAATCCATCGGATATTGAAATGGAATTTTCTCGTTCTGGCGGAGCTGGAGGACAAAATGTAAATAAAGTTGAAACAGCCGTTCGTCTGATACACAAACCAACCGGAATTGCCGTTAGATGCACTGAAGAAAGAAGTCAATTAAAAAATCGTGAAAAAGCCATGAGTATTTTACAGGCAAAACTTGAAGTCATTCATGATGAAGAAGAAGTAAAAAAATTGTCGCTAGAAAGAAAATCACAGATTGGTTCTGGAGATAGGTCTGAAAAAATAAGAACATATAATTACCTTCAAGATAGAATTACAGACCACCGCATTAAAGAATCTTGGCATAACATTGAAAATATAATGGCAGGTCACATGGAAGATATTATTGATAAACTTGAAAATCCATTGGAATATTTGTGAAATTTAGAAATTCTCTTTTTATTTTTGATTTAGTTGATTTTATGATTTTATGATTTCGTGATTTTATGAGTTCGTCTTGCAAAATAACGCTTCTTCTGTTAAACTCTCACAATATATATTAATTTATAAATGGAAAAGAAAATGGAAAAAACAGAAAATAACGCTATTATTGAACAAATGTTTAAATCTGGTGCTCATTACGGTTATTCAAAATCAAGGAGACACCCGTCTGCAAAAAAGTATATATTTGGTGTAAAAAACAGAGTAGAAATTTTTGATTTAGAAAAAACAGAAAAAGCGCTTGAATCGGCAAAAGAGTTTGTAAAATCTATTATTGAAAACGGCAAACAGATTATTTTTGTTTCTGGTAAAAATGAATTTAAAAATGTTATTCAATATGGCGCGGAATCCGCTCTTCAGCCATATGTTGCCGGCAGATGGATTGGTGGAACATTGACAAATTTTCCTGAAATAAAAAAAAGAGTTAAAAGATTAGTTGATATGAAAGAAAAAAAGGAAAAAGGAGAATTCTCAAAACATACAAAAAAAGAAAGATTACTTATGGATAGAGAAATTAAAAAACTTGAAGAAAGTTTTGGTGGAATTGTGTCAATGCCAAATTTACCAACGGCTTTGTTTGTAATTGATTCTAGAAAAGAAAAAAATGCTATTGCCGAAGCAATAATAAAAAAGATACCAATAATAGCTCTTTCTAGTTCTGATTGTGATTTTACTAATATAGATTATCCAATCCCAGCAAACGATTCTTCTTTGGCTAGTGTAAGTTTTTTTGTGAACCAAATAGTAGAAGTTTGTAAGATTGCACAAAACGCCGGGAAATCCAAAATATAATTTTTTATTAAAACTATTTATTTCAATTTATGATTACAACAGAACTCATAAAAGAACTTCGTGATAAAACAGGAGTTTCAATAATGCAGTGTAAAAAAGCGCTTGAAAGTGTCGGTGGCGATATGGCGAAAGCATTAGTTGTATTACAAAAAAGGGGAAATGAGGTCGCCTCAAAAAAATCTGATAGAAAAATCGGCGCAGGTTTAATTTCAACATATGTTCACACAAATGGTACAGTTGGGGCAATGATTGAAATGGTATGCGAAACAGATTTTGTTGCAAGAAATCAAGAATTCAAAGATTTGGCATATAACATAGCCATGCAAGTTGTTGCGATGAATCCGACTTTTTTAAATCTAGAAGAAATAACAGAGGGAGATAAAAAAACAGCGGCGGAGGTTTTTGAAGAGGAAGTTAAAAATAAACCAACTGAATTACGAGAGAAAATTTTGGAAGGGAAATTACACTCATATTTTAAGGACAAAGTTCTTTTAGAACAAAGTTTCATAAAAAATCCTGACAATACAATAAGAAATTTAGTGGAATCAGCAACACAAAAATTTGGCGAGAAAATAGAAATAACAAGGTTTACTCGTTTTTCTGTAATGGGAAAATAATGCTATGTTTAGTTATATTATATTTATAATATCTTTATTAGGACTGGCTTTGCTTTTTTCTGTTAAAATATTTGAATTTCAAAAAGACAGAGTTGTTATATCAGAAAATATTAAAAATAATATTGAAAGAAAGACAAGAAAACACTTATCAGTATTAAATTTTTACGCATCACATTTTAATAGACGAAATGCGATAAGATTTGCTTTATTTATTTATAATGAAATAAAAGTTTTTGTTGTTAAAATTTTTTACATTGTAATAAGAAAAATAAAAAACAGCGATTCAAAAATAGTAAATATCATTATGGGTAAAAAAGTTTTAAGAAGAGATGGGGAAGTGTCATCATTTCTCAATGATATTGCGGATTTTAAGAAAGAAAGTAATGAAAATAGGCCAGATATTGATAATACGATAGTTTAATATATACTATCTTATTACATAAATAAGATAGTAAAAGATGGTTTTTTAAAAATATGGATAAAATAAAATTATGCCACTTTAGCTCAGTTGGTAGAGCGCCACTTTTGTAAAGTGGATGTCGTCAGTTCGAATCTGACAAGTGGCTC
>JBBTPZ010000007.1:7952-24765 GCA_038065915.1 Patescibacteria group bacterium | reverse complement strand
TTTTATGAGATAAGTGCTAATAAATGAAAAATGCCCATAATGGCATTTTTCATCCTTTGTGGTTTTTCATCCATAATTTATTTTTGCGTTTAGTCCTCACTTGGAGGCTTATCCTCCAAGTGAAATAAACGCGTAAACACAGTGGGGCCCTGTGTTTGATATAACCGAGTTACTAAAATGATTACTTGGTGGCTCCGCCTCCAAGTAGGGAGATAAAAATCAACATACATAGGAAACTCCTATGTATTTTTGTGCAACATTTGTGCAACATCGGATGTTGCACAATTAAGCAAGACCTAACAACTTAACTAAGGGTCGCCCTATCTCTGCTATAGCAGAAATAGGGCGACCTTTTTAACTTGTCTCCCGACGAGAGACAAGTTAAAAACAAGGATAAAAATGTTCGTTAAGAGAATTAAAAAAACAAAGGATGAAAAAGCGATTTAGATTGCACACAAAACAGGGTTAAAAATTGTCACTTAACGACAATTTTTTAAAAAACAAAAGGGATAAAAATGCTTGTTAAAAGAATTAAAAAACAAGGGATGAAAAAGCAATTTAAATTACACACAAAACAGGGTTAAAAATTGTCGCTTGGCGACAATTTTAAAAAAAATAAAAAGGGATGAAAAATGTCCTTGGGGACATTTTTCATTCAAACCAAATTACATCTTGTGTGTACATAGGAGTTTCCTATGTATTTTTTGTGCAACATTTGTGCAATATCGGATGTTGCACAGATTGATAACACTCTGTGTCAAACACCCGATGTTTGACATATTGAGTCTGGCTTCAATTTTAAACGGAGGCAAGGCCTCCGTGGGAACATCACTTGGGTGCCGGGCACCCAAGTGATTAGTCAAACCATATTACATCTTGTTTTGGGTTTGCGGGAAGTGTATATGTTACTACAAGTTTTGGGTCAGTTGAAACACCACCACTCTCTGCACTATTGATAGTAAAAGAAGAAGCCCCTGTAGAATTCCATGAACCCGTAAAAGAATTATACAAATCCCAATCAAATGATAATCCGTATTTTGTGATACTTGTTTTTGATATTGCTACTAACCCTGTTGAATTGATTGTTATATCACCATAAGCATTGCTGGCGGGAAAATTAGCATAAGTAATAGAACCAAAACTTGTTCTACCAATATTTGGGAAATCTGAAGTTACAAGATTTGTATTGGATGATGGTGTCGATGCCGATAAATGCAAGTCAGGACTCCCAATATTATTGGTTTTTCCCCCCGAATATAAACTTACTATAGCACTATTTATCGTGGCTGCTGTGGTTAGAGTTGAAGTATCAAATAAAATATAAGCGTGTCTAAGTTGGTAAAATCTATCTTGGGTTCCAGCAGGGTCAAGATATATATGCAATGAAGTATTATTATAAACCGTTGCGTTTGTCCCATCATCTGCCTGTAAGGCAGAAAAAGTTACAATATCCCGCCAAACTCCGATGTACGCATCTACCGTACTTGTTTCTGGGTCAGGGTCAGGATAAAACGTTCCAGTAATAGCATAAACTTTTTCTGTTTTAAATAGTCCAGCTAAGACCCCCCCCTCGTCTTTAGAGTATATGTGTTTAGGTCTGTGGTGCCATAGTCGGCTTGATACCATTCTCCTTTTTCATCTTTGTAGTATTGTGGAACTCCCGATATTACTTCTAATTGATATGTTATTGTTTGTTTCTTTCTATCTTCTCCTATTTTGATAGTTCTTGAATGTTTTGTTCTCTTTTCTAGGACTTCGTTTGGTTTGTCTTGTATCTTTTCTGTTTTGTATGCATATTTAACTACTTCACCTTCGTATATTACCTTTGTAGGGTCTTGTTTGTCATAGATTTTACCCTGTGGTATTACTTGAGCTCCTATTATATTGTCTCTGTCTGTGTTTATTCTTAATGATTCTGGTATTTGTGATAGTTTTATCTGTGTTATTCCATAATCAATACCGAATACGAGCAATACCAGGGTTAATGGTATTAGAATAGCTTGTGGTAGATTTGATTTGTTCCATACCATTCGTTTCTCGGAGCTACCTGTCTCCGGCAGATGAATGGGATGAATTTTGTTTGTAGAAGTTTTGGAGGTTGGACATAAAAAATTAAAAATTAAATCTCAAAGATCATCCCAGTAGTAGAGCATCCCGGTAGTAGAACAAGTTCACTACAGGACAGGAAGCTCACTACGGGACAGGTAAAAACACAAAATCACAAACTTACTATCAAGTGTATCAGAGAACAGGAGTTAAGGAAAAAAGATGTGGGGATATGTTTTTTATAAATAACTGTTCGCATAACATATAACAAAAACAAAAAGGGATGAAAATTGTCGCTTGACGACAATTTTCATTCGTGTATACTTATCTTGTAAATCTGAATAGTTGGATAGTTGTCCGTTCGCAAAACGGACTTTTTTATTCCAAATTCAAAACCTCTTAATGAGGTTTTGAATCCATAATGATTTTTTGGAAAATTTAATTATTAAAAATTTAATCTGCGTAAATCTGCGTTTAAAATATGTTTGACCTAAAAGTTATAAATTCAATTCTTGAACAACTTGAACAAGAAAGAGGAATACCAAAAGAAAAAGTTATAGAAGCCATAGAAGATGCTTTGGCTACTGCGTATAAAAAAGAGTATGGGAAAAGAGGTCAAATAGTAAAAGCAAAATTTGACCCGGCAACAGGAGAAACAGAATTTAATCAAATAAAAATAGTTGTTGACGAAAGTGTCGTGAGAATGGATGAGGAAGAAAAAGACAGCGACGAAGACAAAAGAATTCGTTTTAATCCGGAACATCACATTCTTTTAAACGACGCAAAAAAAATTAAAGGCAACGCAAAACTTGATGAGGAAATTATATTCCCGCTGGAAAACAAAGGTGAATACGGACGTATTTCCGCACAGACAGCAAAGCAAACAATAATTCAAAAAATTCGTGAGGCCGAAAAAGTTTCGGTTTATGGAGAGTTTGAAGAAAAAGAAGGAAGTATAATAAATGGAACCGTTCAAAGAGTTGAGAGAGGAAATATTTTTGTTGATTTAGGAAGAATAACTGGAATACTTCCATACGAAGAACAAATTGTTGGTGAGAGATTTAAACAGGGAGAAAGAATACGAGCTTATTTATATTCGGTTGAAGAAACTCCAAAGGGTATATTTTTACGCCTTTCAAGGTCAAGACCTGAATTTTTGAAAAAACTTTTTGAAATGGAAGCCCCAGAAATAGCAAGCGGAGTTGTTGAAATAAAAGTAATCGCAAGAGAGCCCGGAGCTCGTTCAAAAATTGCTGTCTTATCTCATGATGAATATATTGACCCCGTTGGTTCGTGTGTAGGTCAAAGAGGAGTTCGTGTTTCCACTGTTATGAGCGAGTTGGGTGGCGAAAAAATAGACATAATAGAATGGTCTGAAAATCAGGAAGAATTTATTGAGGACGCATTATCTCCTGCTCAAATTTTGAATGTAAAACTAGATGAAAAAGAACATAAGGCAATTGTTAATGTTTCACCGGACCAGCAATCGTTGGCAATCGGAAAGGGCGGACAAAATGCCAGATTAGCCGCAAAACTTACGGGGTGGAAAATTGATATACAGTCAGCGGAACCCAAAAAACAAGAAAACAATGACGATAAAAAGGAGATTCAAAAGCTCTAACTTTAAAAACTCTTAATGAGTTTTTAAAGAATTATGCTAGATTTTAATCCACAATGTTTTTTGTTTTTTTATTATTTGTTATAATATGATTGTGTAAATAAAAGTTATTAGTGTAATCTATCTATGAAGTATTAGTTTATAGAAACTTTGTTTCCTAGAATAAAATAAAATGAATAAAAATTATTCAAAAACTATAGGTTTATGTTTGGTCTCGGTATTAATACTTGTAGCATTTTTTGGTATGACACCTAAAAAAATCTTCGCCGAAGAATCTACAAACATCACAACAAAAACACTGGATACAACAAGTGCCGACAAAATAATTCCTGATACAAAAAAACCATCGCCCTATTCTCTTATAAAAGAAAGAATTCAGGAACTTCAACAAAAAATGAAAGTTAGTAATGAGCAAAAAAAAGAATTATCAACAACTACAAAAAACTTTTCGACAACAACGAAAGAAATGAACGCACGAAAACAACCTCTTATTAACGCAGTAAAAAATAATCTGCCAACATCCACCGAGAAGGGGGCAAAAAATATCGGCGAGGAAAAGAGGGAAGAAATCAAACAAAAATTAACGGAAAATTCAATAAAAAGAATCAATGCTTATACTGAAAAAATAGTAAATAGATTCAACGCCGCGCTTGAAAGATTTGTTCTTCTCTCGGACAGAGCAGAAGCAAGAATTAAAAAAATTGAAGGGGGCGGAATATTGTTAGAAAACTCAAAAACATTACTTCAAAAAACGAGAGACGAAATATCTTTGGCAAAAATAAAAGTCGCTGAAATATCCCTTAAAATAGAAGAAATAATGGCAAGTGAAAATCCGAAAGAAATGTTTAAAAGTTCCAAAGATGTATTCAATGCTACAAACGAATCAATAAAAGTTGTTCATAAATCATTGGTCGAATTAATTAAATCTATTAAAAACACAGTTGAAAAAAATGGCGACACAACGAAACTTGAAGATTAATTATTTAACTTTCATTGTGAGACAAAAATTTTTTAGCAAAAATTTAATAAAATAAAAAACATGGAAAACGAACAAAACAAAAACAGAGTGACAGAAATATTCGTTCCAAGAGAAACTCCTGTTGTGGATGAACATGTTCCGGAAATAGAAGCGCCACAAACAAAATCAACTGGCGCAATCATCGGGTCAATAATAATAATCTTAGTGTTGATAATCGGTGGTTTATATTTCTGGGGCAAACAAATTGTAGAAAAAGAAACACAGGCCTCTATCACACCAGAACAAATTCTTTCGGAAACAGACACTGCGCTAGATTCTTTAAAAACTCAAGGGAGTTCAAATAAAGTTAGCGATATTGAAATGGATTTAAATGCCACCGGCCTAAATAATCTAGACAAAGAACTACAAAATATTGATACTGAGTTAGGTTTGTAAATCTTTCTTAACTAAAAAAACTCCGACTATGGTCGGAGTTTTTTTTGATTTTTATTCTGTTTATAGTAATATTCTTCTCTATGGTAAATGAAAAATATAATATAAAAATAAAGGACTTAGAAAAATCCCAAATAGAAATTGATGTAGAAATACCGTGGAAGGAAGTTGGGGAGCATAGAAAATCTGTAATCTCCGAATTTTCGGAAAAAATAACAGTTCCTGGATTTAGAAAAGGGCGTGTCCCAGAAGATATTTTAGTCAAAAAAATCGGACAAGTGGAGTTATTAAATGAAATGATAGAAAGAGCTATACAAAAAATATATCCTGAAATAATTTTGGATAATAATATCAATGCAATCGGCAGACCGTTAATCTCAATAACCAAACTGGCAGAGAATAATCCACTTTGCTTTAAAGCAATAACAACAATAATTCCAAAAATAGAATTGCCTGATTATAAAGAAAAGGCAAAAAAAATAATGGCAAAAAAAGACGAAGACCCAACTGTAACCGACAAAGAATTTGATGATGCAATTTTGGGAATAAGAAAACAATGGGCTCTTTATGACCATTTTGAGAAAACTCAAAACGCGGACTCACCCCGCTATGGCGAGGCAAGCGCAGACCAACGCGGAAGTGAAATTAATGAGAAAAACATGCCTGAGTTTAATGATGGGTTTGTAAAAAAACTGGGCAAGTTTGAAAATGTGGAGGACTTCAAGAAAAAATTAAGAGAAAATATTTTGTACGAAAAAAATTAAGAAATAAAGATAAAAAAAGAGTAGAAATAATAGAAAGTGTATTGAAAGAAACAAAAGTAGAAATTCCAGAAATATTAATTGAATCTGAGTTAGAAAAAATGCTATCACAATTAAAAACGGATGTTGAAAATGCAAAAATAGATTTTAAAACTTATCTTATAAAATCAGGAAAAACCGAGGAACAATTGCATGACGAGTGGAAACCGTCCGCAGAAAAAAAGGCAAAAATACAACTGACATTAAATAAAATAGCGTCAAAAGAGAATCTTTATCCAAACAAAGAAGAACTCCAAAAAGAAGTCGTCCATCTGTTAGAGCATTACAAAAGCGCAGACCCAGAAAGAGTTAAAATATATGTGGAAACAGTTCTCACAAATGAAAAAGTGATGGAATTTTTGGAAAATCAGAAATAACATTTTTGATTTTCTAAATGTCAAATTTTCAATTTTTAATTACTAATGAAATATTTTTTTTGATTTTGTGTTTTCGTGATTTTATGTTTTTATGTTTTTATCTTGCAAAACGGCTTAAAAAGATTATTATTTAGGCACATCATTGAATAATCTTAATATAAATAAATTATGTTAATTCCTACCGTTATAGAAAAATCACAGTTTGGCGAAAGAGCGTACGACATATACTCTCGCCTATTAAAAGACCGTATAGTATTTCTCGGTGGCACAATTGATGAACATTTGGCAAATATTGTTATCGCACAATTATTGTTTCTTGAATCGGAAGACCCGAAAAAAGATATAAAACTTTATGTTAATTCTCCGGGCGGTGATGTCGCCGCAACATTAGCAATGGTAGATACGATGAATCACATAAAGCCGGATGTATCCACCGTCTGTGTAGGTATGGCGGCTTCTGGCGGAGCGATAGTTTTATCTGCAGGTGCAAAAGGAAAAAGATTTTGTCTTCCAAATTCAGAAATTATGATTCACCAACCGTGGGGAGGAGCGCAAGGACAGGCAACAGATATAGAAATAACCGCAAAGCATATAATAAAATTGAGAGAAAAATTAAATAAAATTCTATCAAAAAATACTGGCCAGCCGTTAGATAAAATTGAAAAAGACGTTGAGCGCGATTTTTTCATGGACTCAGATGAGGCAAAAAAATATGGAATAATTGATGATATCTTAAAAAAGAAATGAAAAATGTCCCCAAGGACATTTTTCATCCATTCATAATATTTTTTTCATCCATAATTAAATTCCTGCTCTAACTTTCTAGTTAAAGCAGGAATTTCTTTTATATAAAAACCCAAGATAAAAATCTAATACGGTTTTCTAAAATCCTATGAATTAGGATCTAAAACTAACACTTTTCTTTCAAAGCTCGTTTAGAGCTTTGAAAGTTAGGGATTTTAAAATTATGGATAAAAATCTGACACGTTTCTTGAAAACCTCTCCCAGAGGTTTTGAATTAACGACAATTTTAAAAACAAGCGGGATAAAAATGCTCTTCCAGAGCATTTTTATTCTCTCGTCCAGGTTCCAAATGCGGAGAATGAAACATAGTTAACCACTCCTGTAATCGCTCCAACTTTTACTTTCATTAATTCTCCCGCCGTTGCTATTGGATTCGCCGAAATATTTGTATCTGATGTTATTGTCGCAGCGCAAGTTATGGCATCCATATCATTCGTTCCATCTGATGGTGTGAACACAACTGATGTCCCACCGGTTACATAACAACTATAACTAGTTATTGTATATCCGTCTGTCTCTGGAGGAACTGGAAGTGAACCGCCGTTAAAGAATTCTGGTGAAGTTGAAGCCAGTGTGAACGAGAAAATTTTATTTGTTGTTCGTATAACGACAGGGGTTGTGCTTGTTGCTATTAATAATTGATTATCTGTAGTATCAAATGCCATCTCCCCAACGGCATCAACTGTTGGACTAGCTCCTTGTGGTATTGCAAGTGATCCTGTAAATACTGGGTCTGCAAGTGTCGCGTAGTTTGCTATCGTAGCATAAGCACCTGTTCCTAAAGTTCCGCCCGTAGTAACTGTAAGTGTTTGTCCTCCTGTTACTGAAAGTCCCGTTACTGTATCTGCATTTCCCGTTAAAGCCCCCACGAATGTTGTAGCGTTCAAAGTTCCCGTTCCTGATGTGTAGTATAAAGCAGTTGATGTGGCCATTGTTCTTGTTCCACTACCAAAAGGAATAAATGTTGGTTCAATATCAAACGCTAAAGTCATATTTCCTGAAGAAGTTATTGGTGAACCTGAAACTGTAAGTCCAATAGGAGCTACAACACCAACCGATGTAACTGTTCCTGAATTGCCTGTCGCCCAAGTCAAAACACCCGAACCGTTTGTTTGAAGAAATTGACTTGTAGTTCCATCATCTGTTGGTAGGGTCAAAGTATATGTCCCCGCGGCATCTGCTGTTTGCACTGTCACGGTCCCAGAAGTTGTCCCCTTTATTTTAATCTGTCCTGTCGCGGTTCCCACAGTTCCGATTGTTATGTCGTCAAGAAATGTTGGTGAGTTATTGAATACAGAAAGACCTGTTCCTGTTTCGTCGCTTAGTGCCGCCAAAAGTCCCGCAGAGTTTGTTAGAACTGTTTGATAACTTGCAATCGTAGCAAATGCACCTGTTCCAAGTGTTCCACCAGCTCCGATGTTAAGTGTTGAAGAATCTGTTCCTGCTAATGTTAGTGTGTTAGATACGGTTAGGGTTTTTCCTGCACCTAATGTCAATACGCCTGTTCCTGTTGTTATTGTATTTCCATTAACTGTGCCTAAAGAGGCGTTGCCACTTACTGTTAATGTTCCGCCAGTTGTTATATTTGTGCTTATTGTTGTTGCGGCATTAGCGTTTGTCGCAACGAAAAGAAACAAGAAAACGGACAACAAAATCATAGTTGAAATCTTTTTATTAATTGTATTTAAAAACATGATTTTTTTCTTTTAATCCCAATTTTCATCGGGGTTTATAATGAATTAAATAATATAAAATATTGCTATTTTTTACTCACACTTTTTAACTTAATAAATAATAGCATAAATAACAAATGCAAGGAGAAGTAAATGCGTGGATAAATGAAAACTGTCGTCAAGCGACAGTTTTCATCCCTTTTTGTTTTTTTAGAAAAATGCCCATAATGGCATTTTTCATCCCTTTTTGTTTTTTTCATCCATAATTTATTTTTGCGTTTAGCCCCCACTTAGTACCAGAAGTTGGGGTTTAGTAACTCGGTTTGTGCAACATTTGTGCAACATCGGATGTTGCACAATTAAGCAAGACCTAACAGCTTAACCAAAGGTCGCCCTATTTCTGCTATAGCAGAAATAGGGCGACCTTTTTAACTTGCTCTCCCAACGGGAGACAAATGATTTTTTAAAGTAATTTAGATTGCACACAAAACAGGGTTAAAAATTGTCGCTTGGCGACAATTTTAAAAAAAATAAAAAGGGATGAAAAATGTCCTTGGGGACATTTTTCATTCAAACCAAATTACATCTTGTGTGTACATAGGAGTTTCCTATGTATTACTATGTATTACTCAGTGTGACACAAAAAAAATACATAGGAAACTCCTATGTATTTTTTGTGCAACATTTGTGCAATATCGGATGTTGCACAGATTGATAACACTCTGTGTCAAACACCTGTGTCAAACACCCGATGTTTGACATAGAGGACTTCGTTTGGTTTGTCTTGTATCTTTTCTGTTTTGTATGCATATTTAACTACTTCACCTTCGTATATTACCTTTGTAGGGTCTTGTTTGTCATAAATTTTACCATTTGGTATTACTTGGGCTCCTATTATATTGTCTTTGTCTGTGTTTATTCTTAATGATTCAGGTATCTGTGATATTTTTATCTGTGTTATTCCATAATCAATACCGAATACGAGCAATACCATGGTTAATGGTATTAGAATAGCTTGTAGTAACTGTTTTTTATTTTGTTTGTAGAAGTTTTGGAGGTTGGACATTGGGTTAAATAATTAAATTTGGTAACTAAGATACTAAATTAGATGAAAAAGTAATTTTAATTACTTTTTCATTATATCAGAGAGTAGGGATTATAGAAAAATGATTGTTGATAAGTTTTTTATAAATAACTGTTCGCATAACATATAACAAAAACAAAGGCTTCGCCTTTGCAAAGGCGAGGCCTTTGTTTTTTTCTATCCTTGGTAATTTTCTTTTTTATTTTTTATTTTTTATATCTGCGTAAATCTGCGGTTTTTTATCTGCGTATATCTGCGATGCCTAGCGGGCATATTCTATAACTCTCGTTTCACGAATTACATTCACTTTTATTTCTCCGGGATATTTTAATTCCTTCTCTATTTTTAATGCAATGTCACGAGCCATTTTTTTTGCTTCAACATCAGATACTTTATCTGGTTTAACAAATATTCTTATTTCTCTGCCAGCCTGAATCGCGTAGGATTTTTCAACCCCAGAGGCCTCATTTGCAATCGCCTCAAGGTCTGCCAATCTCTTCAAATAATTTTCTACAGAGTCCCTTCTAGCACCCGGGCGACTTCCAGAAATTGCGTCGGCAACTTGTACAATAATTGACTCAACTGTTTCGTATGGATGTTCTTCGTGGTGCGATTTCATCGCATCAATCACTGCCTTATCTGCGCCAAATTTTTGTAAAATTCTTATTCCTATTTCAACATGCGTTCCTTGTATTTCATGGTCAACCGCTTTGCCTATGTCGTGTAAAAGAGCGCCGGCTCTTGCCACTTGAACATTAGCGCCCAATTCTTCTGCTAACATTCCCGCGATGTGAGACATCTCTATAGAGTGTTGCAAAACATTTTGTCCATAGCTTGTTCTAAAATATAGACGACCTAAAATAGAAACTATTCTCGTATCAAGATTATAAACGCCACATTCATATGCCGCCTGTTCTCCTTTTTCTTTTATAATTTTATTTATTTCTTCCTTTGCACTTTCAACCATTTCTTCAATTCTTGCAGGTTGTATCCTCCCATCCAGAATCAAATTTTCAAGGGCCACACGAGCAATCTGTCTTCTGACCGGATCAAATGAGGAAATTATTACAGTCCCTGGCGTATCATCAATTATCACTTCAACGCCAGCAACTTTTTCAAATGCTTTTATGTTTCTTCCCTCTTTCCCTATTATTTTACCCTTCAAATCGTCTGATGGAATTGAAACAGTTGTTGCCATAACATCTGAAGCAACAGAATTCCCCAATCTATGTATTGTACTGACAAGAATATCCTTGGCTTTTCTTTCCAATTTTTCATTATTAGACATTTCAACTTTTTGAATTCTTATACTGAGATCTTCTTCGTATTGTTTTTCTACTACTTTAAATAATTCTTCTTTTGCGACTTCTTTTGATAGCCCAGCAACTTTTTCAAGTTCTTTTTCTTTTTCGGCAACTATTTTCTCTATTTTATCTTTTGTGTTTTTTATCTCAACTATTTTCCCTTTTATTTCTTCAACCTCTCTGTCTATATCGGTTTGTCTGTTGTCCAAAAGTTCTTCTTTTTTTATAAAACGCTCCTCTGTCTTTTTTAATTCCTTTTCTTTTTCAAAAACTTCCTTTTTTGAATCTTCCAACATCTTAACTGATTTTTTTTCTGCCTCAGACGTTATTTTTTTTGCCTCTTCCTTTGCCTCCAACATCATTTTCTTTATCTCCAACTCCATTGAACCTCTTTTACCAATGGTAAGAATCCATCGCAAAACATAACCCAATGCAATTCCAACGAGTCCGGTAAGACCCGCCAGAAGCATAACTATTTTTAATGACATAATTTTTTATGACTTCAATTTTTAGATTTTACAAGTTAGACAAAAATCTCCGAGAAAAATTAAATTACGGCTTCAAAACCTCTGGAAGAGGTTTTGAAGCCAGAAATATCTGTTTATTTTTTCCCCTGAAAGACAAAAACATAATTTTTATTTTTGAGAAATTTTTGTTACTTGTTTCAAATTTGTTTGTCCCATACTCTATCGGGTAGATTTTTTCAATTCAATTCATTCTTGATTTTAGAAATTCAGAACATCGGAACAAAAAACTAAAAAGCGAAATCTCATTTAATCCTTTAATGGATTAATAATATAACAATTCGCAGAATTTGTCTAATTTAAATCACACCGTTCAATTGTCTAATCACCGCCTTGTTTCCTGTGTTTTTTAGAACTTCGCAAAAATATCCTTATTTATAGCCATATCCTTGTCTTTTAATATAATTCTGTGTGTTTTTAGATGTTTCTTTTTTCATTTTTTAATTTTTCATTGTCTCCCTACGGGAGATCTCCCGAAGGGATGGTCATTTTTCATTTTGATTTTTCAATTTTACATTTTTCGTTATGTTGCATAAAATATGGCTTAACTATATAATAGGATAGTAATTCAAAAGGACTCTATTGGCGAGATGTCGTCAGGAGTCAAAATAAGGTCGAACACATAGTTACATAATTTTTAAGAATAATTTTTTTACGAATATGAATAAACAAGCTATTGTCGACAAAGTACACGAAATATTGGGAGGAACAAAGGTTCAGTCAGAAAAAGTTGTTGATACAATTCTTGATTGTGTTGTAGATACACTTAAGAAAGGTGGTGAAGTTTCTATAGCTGGTCTTGGAATCTTTTCTGTAAAAGCAAGAGCTGCTAGAACAGCAAGAAATCCTAGAACAGGAGAATCTATACAAGTTGCCGCAATGAAAGTTCCAAAATTCAGAGCCGCTAAGGCCTTGAAAGACGCTGTTAAGTAAATATCACACTTAAAAACAATCCCTCTCCGCTAGCGGAGAGGGATTGTTTTTGTTTTTTTGCTTTTGTGTTTCTATGATTTAGTGATTTTGTGATTTCATAACTTTCGTATATACTCTCTATAAATTAAGTTCTGTAACCAAAAGGAGGAATAATGTCTCTAACAAAAATTGAAAACGAGAAACTGGTGGACACAATTTCTGGAAAAGAAATAAAAGACCCGTACGGACCACCGCTAAAAGATTCTAAAAAAAATGAATCTGAATCAAAAGAAAACCAAACAAAAGATATTGTAAAAATGGTTTGGTTTGATTTAATGTTTGGTGGGTCTGGATTCCCAATATCTCATTTTGATTAATTTCTACAGCCGCACCAGTGCGGCTTTTTATTTTTTATGTAAAAATATTCTGGATTCAAAATCTCGTTTGAGAGATTTTGAATTTATGTTCTTTTTTGTTAATATCTTTTCTAATGATTTTGCCTGTTTGAAAAAATAAATCTGCGGGATTAGTTTAGTGGTAAAACATCTGCCTTCCAAGTAGAGGTCACCGGTTCGATTCCGGTATCCCGCACAAAATTTATATTAAATAATTAAAATAAAACTCTCTCGCAAATTGCGAGAGAGTTTTATTTTATTTTTTATAATTTATTAAAAATCTGAATCTGTGTCGTCATTGTTGTCTTCATCTTCATCAGAAATTTCTTCCATATTTTCATCTATTTCTGCGTCTGGGTCAACAACAACATCTTCTGAATTTTTCCCTAGTGGAACACCTTCTTCATTGTTAAATTTTTTCTTCATAATTTTTTATTTTTTAAATTCAAAAGCTCTTAATAATCCTTTTAAGACCATGCTTGTAATAAATCTTGGTTATATTAAAAAATAACCTTTTATATATATTATCACAAACAAATATTTTTGTCAAGCTCAAAATCTTTTTGTATTTTTATAATTTTAACGATATATTAAATGAAATATGAATAAAGAAAAAATAGAAAATATTATAAAAATTTATGCGGGTTCATTAATCATATTTCTTTTTATGATTATTATTTCTGATGTGAGAAATGAAACAGAAATATACACGAGTGAAAAACAAAACTCGGAAAATCACCAAATCATCCCAGTTAAATATATTTCGTATTTAAATGGACAAGTAAAATCATTAAATCAAGAAAACAGCGGAGGAACGAAATCAGAAACACCGCTAAAAGAAAAAATAATTACAGATAATGAAATTGTCACAAAAATAGAAACATCAATACAAGACCTGCTTGTCATTCCTACAAAAACAGAAGAAACAAAACAAGAAATTCCTGTAAAAGAAATAATTTCTTTTGACACAATAAATAAATCCGCAAGAGAATCGCTTGTCAATATTTTATGCACGACAGAAAATTCTGGATATTTCAATCCAATATCCGGAAGCGGAATAATAATTGATAAGAAAGGGGTAATTTTAACTAACGCGCACATAGCACAATATTTTCTTTTGAGAGATTATATTAAAAAAGATTTTGTCACATGTTCAATTCGCATGGGCAGTCCTTCCCAACCTCTCTACAAAGCGGAACCATTGTATATCTCCGAGGAATGGATAACAAATAATTATCAAAATATTACTCAACAAAATTATTCAGAAAATGGCGAGAGTGATTACGCGTTCCTTTTAATTACAGAAACAATAAATAATGAAAATAAACTTCTCAACGAATTTCCACGAACTGATTATGACACAGAGGAAAACACAATAGAAGTCGGAGCGAATGTTTTACTTGCAGGATATCCTGCTGGATTTTTGGGCGGGATAACAATACAAAAAGATTTAAATATCACAACAACAATAAAACAAATAAAAAAACTCTACACATTTTCAGAACAAACACTTGATTTGATTTCACTCGGCGGTTCTGTGCTTGCACAAAAAGGTTCTTCCGGTGGAGCTGTGGTGAATAACCAAAACAAACTTGTAGGACTTATTGTAACAACCACGGAATCAAAATTAACACAGGAACGAGACCTAAGAGCTATAACACTTGCACATATAAATAGAGATTTACAAAAACAAATTGATTTTGATATTAAAAATTTTTTATCATTCAATTTATTAGCAATATCAAAATCATTTAGCGAAATAAAAGCTCCTTATTTAAAAAATCTACTCATAACAGCATTGGAAAAATAACTTCAAAATCCCTAAATGGGATTTTGAAGAATTGCGTTGATTTTTTTATTAACAATATTTTTTACTGTTGAAAAAATTTCTTATCTTTTATTTCTTCTGGAAGATATGTTTGTTTGGAATCGTCTTCGGTATGAGTGTATTTATAATTTTTTCCGTATCCTAAATTTTTCATTAAACCAGTTTGTGCATTTCGTAAATGTAACGGAACTGGCAAGTTCATCGTCTCTTCAACAACCTCTTCCGCTTTGCAAAGTGCGTCATAAGATTTGTTTGATTTTTTTGCACTCGCTAAATAAACAACTCCTTGTGCTAAATTAATTCTGCATTCAGGCAAACCAATTCTTTCAACCGCATCAAAAACCGCATTCGCAACAACAAGCGCGTTTGTATCTGCATTTCCAATATCTTCCGATGCAAGAACTACCATTCTTCTTGCAATAAATTTTGGGTCCTCGCCTGCCTTAACCATTCTCGCAAGCCAATAGAGAGCACCATCAACATTTGAACCGCGCAAAGATTTTATAAACGCAGAAATTACATTATGATGTTCTTCCCCATTTTTATCATATTGAAGTGCTCTGTGTTGAAGCGCGTCTTCAATTAAATTTTTAGTAACTATATTTTTTTTCTTTCCACTATAACCAAAATTTTTTATCGCAACCTCAAGCGCATTTAAAATTATTCTTGCATCTCCGTTCGCGGATTTAATTAAAAATTCTTCTGCAGATTTTTCTATTTCAATTTTTTCATTCCCAAAACCAAAATCTTTATCTTTAAGAGACCTGTCAATAATTTTTTTCAAATCGTCTTGAGAAAGTGGTTTTAAAACATAAACTCGCGAGCGAGAAAGAAGCGGTGAAATAACTTCAAATGACGGGTTTTCCGTTGTCGCGCCGATTAGCGTAACTATTCCCTTTTCAATGTGTGGCAAAAGTGAATCTTGCTGTGCCTTATTCCATCTATGAATTTCATCAACAAAAAGAATTGTTTTTTTATTATTAAATTTTCTTTTTTCTTGTGCATCTTTTATTATCAGTCGTAAATCGGCGACACCGGAAGTAACCGCGGACATTTCAATAAAATAAGAGTTCGTCATTTCTGCAATTATTTTTGCAAGAGTTGTTTTTCCACTTCCTGGAGGTCCCCAAAAAATTATTGAGGGAATTTCATCGTTTTGAATTGCCTTTCTTAAAAGCGACGTCGGTCCAACAATATGTTCCTGTCCAACAAAATCGTTAAGATTTTTAGGCCTCATCCTATCCGCCAAGGGCGCGTTTCTACTCATTTCCTCATTAAATTTTTCATCAAATAGGTCCGACATAGTAATTCCATCATACTACAAAACTCCCTACTTAAAAGTCGGGAGTTTTTTCTGAAAAATTTAAAAATTCAAATATTTTATTTAATTTCGTTTTTTTGATTTTCGTTTTTTATTTCAGTCGATTCTTTAATTCCTCCTTTTAGCCTTTCATAAATTTCTTCTTCAACAATATTTCGCGGTCTTCCATATGTAAGTCGCGAATGTTCTTTTTATTTCTTCATTTTTTTCTTCTCTTTGTAGATATGTGGGTAGCACAAGTGATGCTGGCGACGTAGAATTCGTGTTTTGTTGTTGAGGCTGGATGTTCGATATTACAACCTCTTTCTCACTTTTTTTAACTTCATTTGCAAAAGATCTAATTGATTCTCTCACTATTTCTCGTTCATTTATGTTTTGCTCCCCGCTTGATGATTCAATTTTTCTTTCTATGTGCTCACCGAGACGCGCCAAATTTTGTTCAAGATTTTCACTAAAATTTTGTAATTCAGTCATAAAAATAAAAGGTTATAGTATAATTATAGAACATGATATCTAAATGTAAAGAATTCTCACGAGATAACAAACAAACCTTTTTAAAATACAATGTCTATGATATTATCTTTTAATTGAAAAATAAATATCGGGGCGTGGTGTAACGGTAGCATATGTGCTTTGGGAGCACACAGTCCGGGTTCGAATCCCGGCGCCCCGAACGAAGTGAGGGAGCAGAAAACAAATTTATTTGTTTTCGTCGG
>JBBTPZ010000007.1:0-7852 GCA_038065915.1 Patescibacteria group bacterium | reverse complement strand
ATGAAATAAAATTTAAAATCTCCGGGGTTTGCCTTTGGCAAACAAGACCGGCGCCCCGAACGAAGTGAGGGAGCAGAAAACAAATTTATTTGTTTTCGTCGGGATTTGAAGGGATTTTATTTATTTTATGAAATAAAATTTAAAATCTCCGGGGTTTGCCTTTGGCAAACAAGACCGGCGCCTCAACATTAAAAATCAGAAATCAGAATATATTATCCAAATACTCTACTTTTGCTTTTTTGTTTTCTAAATCTAAATAAACAACAACCAAATCAAGTGTCCATTCAACATCATCAGAAACATTATTCTCTTCCAAATATGATTCAATCGCGCGATTGAGTCGTTTTATTTTCCACGGATGAACATTTTCCTCTGCCCTGTATTCGTTCTCTTTCCCATCAAAGACGCTGTGTTTAAAAAAATTAGGGACATCTAAATTTCGTGAAATGGTTTTGACTTCAACAAAATGAATGTCTTTTTTCTTTTTTGTAATGATATCTATCTCTCCCCACTTCTTATTATAATTTCTACCCACAACAGAAAACCCTTTCTTTTTTAAAAAATTACAGGCAACATTTTCTCCTATATCACCGACATGTCTCTTATGTGTCCTATTCATAAATAAAATACGATTTTTTGTAAAATACATATATACAGAGCCGTATCCTACAAAAATAAAATTTTTAAAGACATTCTTTAAAATTGTCTTTTATACACATACACACATAGTTATCCACAGTTTTCAACGCTTATTTTCGTCATTTCTGTGGATATTTTTAACACCAAAAGGACATTTAAAATATTTTTGCTAAAATAAAAAATTATGAACAAAAACTCTTCACTGAAGAATTTTCATTTGTGCGGTCAGGGAGAATCGAACTCCCATCAACTGATTGGCAACCAGTTGTTCTACCATTAAACCATGGCCGCAATTTAGTTAAAATGTAATTTACAAAGTTCTAGCCATTTCAACATTTTTTTCTTTAAACTTGTATTAGATATTATACTATTACCAACTCCATATTGTAACTTTCTTAATTTTGATTTTCCTTGTATAACTTGTGATTTATAAAAATTTGACTTGTTTATTTTTAGCTTTTTAGACCAAATATCAATACAACTTTCTATTTCGTGGTCGGGATATAATAGTAACCAAAATTTAATATTATCTCGTCCAATATTTAGAAATTGTTCAGAAAACCTTAAAAAAGCCGTGTGTAAATAGAATTCAGAGTTGCTTAATCTAATGTGATGTTTGCTAGTCTTGTCACCTTCTCCGGCATATAGCATAAGACCACCCATAAATATTGGGTTGTTTTTATAAATTTCAAATTCTCTTTCGGCCTCTTTTTCGACTTTTTTATATTTTTCTTTTAATTCGGCGCCCGCTTTTTCATTAAGAATTTGTATGTTTTTTATAGCTGAAATCTTAGAATTTTTTTCTTTTATTTCTTCCGACCACGGATGGTGTTGAAACCAATCTGATAGAGTTCCTTTTGGTATATTTAGTTCTTTAGAAATAAAGCTATATGTATAGCCATTTTTTCTAAGAGCATATGCTTTATCTTTATCATTTCTCATATATTAAATTAAAAATAAATATATAAATATAAATGAAATAAACGCATAATAAAAAATTATAGAAACAAACTCCTGAAATATTATGTTATATATATTATCATGAGTTCAAATATTAGAACAATATACCTAAATTAAGCTGTGTGGAAAACCTTATTTGTGTAATAAAATATTTTTTCTATAAAACCATAACTAAAATAATTATGTTCAACAATTTCTTTACTATTAGCCAATTTTAATGGATAATATAGCCACGCTCCTGTGGTGAAACAGACCCCATAGTATAAAATTTCGCTTTAACTACGGGGCAAGTATCACAAGCGGATTTTTATCAAATTTTTTGTCCTCGTAGTGAAATGGAAATCACAATAGGCTTCGAACCTATTATTGGGGGTTCAAATCCCTCCGAGGGCACACATTTTAACTACTATGCAAATACCAAAAGAAATATCCCAGATAACTGGAAAATTAGAAAACGCCGGTTTTGAGGCGTATCTTGTTGGTGGTTGTGTAAGGGACATTTTCATGAACAGAGAACCAAAGGACTGGGACATAACAACAAGTGCAAAACCAAATCAAATCACTTCCCTTTTTGAACATTCTCATTATGATAACGATTTTGGAACAGTTCGCGTGGTTAATGATGAAACAGAAAATGAAAAATTAAAAATTGTAGAAGTCACAACATATAGATTAGATGCAAATTATTCTGATAGCAGGAGGCCGGATAGCGTCACTTTTAGTGAAAAATTAGAGGACGACCTAAAAAGACGTGATTTTACAATAAATGCACTTGCATTAAAGGTTTCACGTGAAACAACTGATGTTCTTTATGAAACAGCTGTGGATTTGTTTGGTGGAATAAAAGACCTAAACAACGGCATAATAAAAACTGTAGGAAAAGCAGACGAAAGATTTAATGAAGATGGTTTAAGAATATTAAGAGCAATTCGACTTTCTTCCGAGCTTGGATTTATAATAAATACTGAAACAGAAAAATCTATAAAAAAGATGGCTCAAAAAATAGATTTGATTGCAAAAGAAAGAATTCGTGACGAATTTATTAAAATTATCATGTCCGATAGACCTATGTTTGGTATAGAAATGATGAATAGATTAAACATATTAGGATACATTGTTCCTGAACTAGAAGAAGGGTTAGGAACAAAACAAAATCAAGCACATTCATATGATGTTTGGGAACATTCATTAAGAGCCGTTCAAGTCACTTCAAACAAAAAATGGCCTTTAGAAATAAGGTTGGCAGCGCTTTTCCATGATATAGGAAAGCCAAGAACAAGAAGGTGGTCCGAAGAAAAAGAGGACTGGACATTTCATGGGCACGAGGTTGTTGGTTCACAAATGACAGAAAAAATACTAAAAAATTTAAGATTTTCAACAAAAATAATAGAAAAAACGGTATTATTAACAAGATGGCATATGTTTTTTACGGATACAGACCAAATAACACTGTCAGCCGTTAGAAGAATGTTAAGTAATGTTGGAGTTGAAAACATATGGGATTTGATGAATGTAAGAATTGCAGACCGCGTGGGAACGGGAAGACCAAAAGAAGACCCTTACAGGTTAAGAAAATACAAATCAATGATAGAAGAAGTGATAAGAGATCCAATTTCCGTAAAAATGCTCAAAATAGATGGTAGTAAGATAATGAATGTTACACAAGAAACGCCGGGCCCTAAAATAGGATATATATTAAACGCACTTCTTGAAGAGGTTTTGGGTGATCCGAAAAAAAATATAGAGGATTATCTTAAAAAAAGGACCATGGAACTATCAAAACTTGATAATCAAACACTTCGCGGACTTGGGGAAAAGGGAAAGGAAAAAATAGGAATTGAAGAAGAAAAGGAAAAGAAGATATTAAGAGGTAAGTATGGTGTAAAATAGGACGTTTCACAAATAACCCCATTAAAAGTTCGGTGTGGATAAAGGTATTTTTTTATAACATGTGAGCGAATTCGTCTTTCGGCTTTGTTTGTTCTTAAGTTCTGTTCGATATTAAACTTCTAACGGGGCAGACCTTTTTAGAGAGAAATTTAGGAATGTTTCACAAATAACTAATCTTTTAGAAAATGAGGGTTTCCCGTGAAACACTTTATTTATCAATATAAATAACCTAACGCCACAAACACCACCAGAAAGGGTTGCTTTCTGGTGGTGTTTCACGAATAACGTTTTTAAAATTAAGGACGGGGAGATGTTTCCCGTGAAACCTTTTTATAGGTTTTATTTATGCAAAATCCCATTAGAACTTGCGGACATAATATGTCCTATTTTAACGGTGTAAAGAAAAAGCCACTTGGTAATGAGTAGAATGATTGAATTTCTTTATTACCAAGCGGCTATATTAAATCTTCCACCAGCAAACTTTGCGCATTTAATGTGTCATTATTGTTACACAAGAAACCGAAATAAAAAATTAAATGTTTGGGATTTCGTGTAATTGTTTACAAACACACTTTGCCAGAAGAGATTGCTATTAGTAGAAGATGAGCTCATCTTTAAAGAACAATTTAAAGTTTTCTATATTTAAAAGACATTGAAAAACTTTTCTATTTATAAGTTTATTCTTGGTGAAATAATCTGTCAAGGACAAAAGTGGATAACTTGTCCTTTAGAAATTTCTAAATTGTCCTTTAAATTAAAGGTCAATTACAAGAAGAATGGGGCAATGGTCAGAACCATAAATATCACTTAAAATTTCTGATTTTTTTATATTTTTTATAAGTTCTTTATTTACAAAAAAATAATCAATTCTCCAGCCAATATTTCTATCTCTCGCATATGTTATTTGGTCCCAGTATGTATAAGCATTGGTTTGATTTTGATTAAAATGTCTAAAAGTATCTACATATCCGTGTGCGATGACTTTATCAATCCAAGCTCTTTCTTCTGGTAAAAATCCTATATGATTCTGATTTTCCTTCGGCCTCGCAATATCTATTTCTCTGTGCGCAACATTTATATCTCCACAAAAAATTATATTCTTATATTTCTTTTTTAGTTCATCAACTCTTTTCAAAAACAAATTATAAAATTCAAATTTAAAATCCAAGTTCGCTGTTTTGCTTCCGCCGTTTGGTATATAAACATTTATCAAAACAAAATTTTCAAAAAATAATGTTTGCATTCTTCCTTGTTCATCAAACTTCTCTACACCAATCCCATTTTCAATTTTTTCCGGTTTTATTTTTGTATAAACGGCGACACCGCTATATCCTTTCCTTGTTGCGGAATGGAAGAAGTAAGAAAAATAACTTTTTGGTTCTCGAATTTCTTCGGGTATTTGATGCGGGTCTGCTTTTACTTCTTGCAGGCACAAAATATCCGGTGATAAATTTAATACATTATTAACGTAGTCGCCCTTGTGAGCGGAACGAATCCCGTTTATGTTCCATGAAATTATTTTTATTGTCCCAATACTACCAGTCTTCGGCTGGGTTACGGGATAAATTTTTTTATTTTCTTGTTTCATGTTTTAGTGATTTAGTGATCTAGTGATTTTTTGTTATGAAAATTTTTATGAATATCACGAAGATGTTTGTCTGTTACATGTGTATAAATTTGTGTAGTAGAAATGTTTGAATGACCAAGCAACACCTGAACTGAACGTAGGTCGGCGCCGTTTTCAAGTAAATCTGTTGCAAAAGAATGACGAATAACGTGCGGTGTAACCTTTTTTGATATACCCGCTTTAATTGCATACTTTTTTATAATTCTTTCAATTGAACGAGGTGTGAGTCGGTTTGATTCTCTGTCTGCGTCTTTGCCAGACGGAGACAGTTGAACAAAAAGAGAGTCATCCATATCTTTTCTTTTTTCCAAATATGTTTTTACCGTCATCTTTGCTTTTTCAGAAATAAAAACAACTCGCACTTTGTCGCCTTTTCCTCTCACAGAAAGTTCTCCTTTGTTTAAATCTATATCTCGCTGAAGCGAACAAAGTTCTGAAACGCGAAGACCTGTAGAAAATAACAATTCCAAGATGGCACTGTCTCTTAAACTTTTTATGTCGCTCCCGTCTGGAGCAGAAAGAAGTCGCTTAAGTTCTTCGTATGTGATTACATCTATTGTTCTTTCCGCCACTTTTGCGAGTTCAATTCTTTCTGGGGGCAATGACCTAATTTCTCTTCTGGCCAAATATTTTAAAAATCCGCGAAGCGCAATTAAATAATAATTTTGTGTTTTCTTTTTTAGTGTTTCTTTTATTCCACCAACACTTGTTCCTGAAAATTGTCTGTTTAACCAGAGACGATAATTTCTCAAAATATCGTCAGTTATTTCTTTAGGTGATTGTATTTCTGAAAATTCAAGAAAACGAGAAAGATATCTTTCGTAGTTATTAATTGTTTTTATATTTCTTCCTTTCTCAATCTCTAAATATTCGAGAAATTCGCGTTTTAATTTTAATAATTCATTTTCCGACATATAAATATTATAAACTAATATAATGTTTTGCGACACTAATACAATATAAAATCAATAAACCAAATAAAAACCCGCACAAACATGCGGGTTTAGGCATTAACGAAACAAATCTTTTATTTCATGATATTTTGTTCTGTAATTAAAATGAACAAAAACAGAAACAAAAAACATAACAATAAATATGAGTATCGGGATAAATGTCATTCGATAAATTTCTTGTGATATCCCGCTAACACCAATAATAATTTGAATAAAAATGAGAAAAATCGTGCAAGACCCCAAAAAGAAAACTGTTTTGAGAGTTCCGATTATCAATGTTTGACGGTAAATATAATTCATAAATAATATTATGAGTTTATAAAGTTTCATTTTATTCCTCCAAATGTAATTGTTATGATGAACAGTACTCCAAACAAAAAATACCACAAATCACAAAAATTTGCAAAATTCTCGTTTTGTGCTATTCTTTTGTGGTAATGTTAACAAAAAGAAAAAAGCAAAAAATAATAAAAGAAATTGGGAGAAATGAAAAAGATTCTGGCTCTCCTGAAGTGCAGATTTCATTACTTACAAAAAGAATTGACGAACTTGCAGGACATCTCAAAAAACATCAGAAAGATAACAGTTCTAGAAGAGGGTTGCTTCAAATGGTTGCCGACAGGAGAAAACATATAAAATACTTGCAAGAAAAAGATTTAAAAAAATACAATTCCGTAGCTAAAAAAATAGGACTCAAGGCTAAATAAAAAACTCTCTCAACGGAGAGTTTTTTATTTTGGTTTTTTGGTGTTAATATTACTATTAAGGTCGTATTTTATTTTATTTTTAAATTTTATTAATTTTAATATTTTTATTTTCATGTTTTCGTGATTTTATGATTTCATGATTTTATGATTTTATGAGCGTAATTAAACACAAAGAGCAGAGGGTTGGAGTTTACATAGACACACAAAACATTTACCACAGCGCAAAAAATCTTTATCAATCAAAAGTAAATTTTGCAGAGGTCTTAAAAAAAGCCGTTGCTGGAAGAGTTTTGATTAGAGCGATAGCATATGTAATAAAAACAGAATCCGGTGAAGAAAAAGGATTTTTTGAGGCGCTTGAAAAAATTGGTATTGAAACAAAAGTTAAGGACTTACAAATTTTTGCGGGTGGCGCAAAAAAGGCCGACTGGGATGTTGGAATGGCAATTGATGCGCTGGCGCACGCGCCAAGATTGGATGCTGTTGTTTTGGTAACGGGAGATGGCGATTTCGTTCCGTTGGTTCAATATTTAAAAATACATGTCGGATGTCAGGTTGAAGCAATTTCTTTCGGAAAATCAACTTCTGCAAAATTAAAAGAGTCGGTTGATGACTTCGCAGATTTAGACGAAGATTCTTCAAAATATTTGATAGGTCGCGGTAAAATCGCGGGGTTTATAAGAAGAAAGTGAGTTTAAATATAATTTCAATTTAAGGCTCGGTATTTTTTGTGTATGAACGTGACAACACCAAAAAGAGCTCTACTTAGTCATTTTTCTTATAACACTTGACAAACGGAGTACCGATATGCTATAATGTATATGGGTTTGTACTTGTAAATTATAAAGTATACATGTACAGTATAAAGTTTTTTAACAAATTTCTAAACATATTAGGAGAAATATTATGTGGATGACAGTTCTCTCTTTGGTCTTGTTTGGCATCATTGCCAGTGGCGGAGTTATGAACCAACTTCTTGTGGCAGGAAAAGCCTTCGGGGGGAAAAGAAAGGATTTCGGTACATTTTTCTTATTTCTTTTCTTTAACGGAGCACTAACAGTGCCCTTTGTCTACTC
>JBBTPZ010000006.1:0-1874 GCA_038065915.1 Patescibacteria group bacterium | reverse complement strand
TCTACTACGGGATTCATCCTGTAGTGAAAAATGGCATCGCTCTAAAAGAGCACGGTCATTTTTGTTGTTAATGTTAATAAATTTTTATCCATAAAATTATTTTTCTTTTTTTTAATCTTCTCACCCGTTATGTCATTTTCTACTACGGGATTCATAAATTTATTTAAGCGAACATTTTCAAAAAAATGTTCTAGCTTTTACCTATTAATGATATAACAATTCTGGGTTTATTCAACCACAAAAAACGCCCATTTAATTGGGCATTTTTGATTAGAATTTTTACAGTTAACTGTAAAAATAATCTCACTAAAAATTACAGTTAACTGTAATTTTTAGCACAGCTGTTCTTTCAGAAAAATATTATTTGCTTTTTTGTTTTTTTGTTTTCTTGATCTTGGGAGTTTCTATTTTTTTGGTTATTTTTTTGATGTCATTGACCACATCCGAAACTTCTGGTAATAAACTTTTTAAAATTTTATCCAATTTAGTATTTAATATTTCAAATTGTTTTTGAAATTGTTCTGTATTTTTATTTCTGGTATTGTCATTTTTCTCAAAACAATTATTACAATAAACTGGTTTACTGCCTGTTGGTTGAAATGGGACTTCGCATTTATTTCCACACCCAGAACATACCGCTGAATACATTCTTTTTTCTCCAAAATTAGATTTGTCAGAATCTCTTCTATCAAATCTTTTTGAACTTGATTTTGATTCTGTATTTCCTCCTTTATTTCTGAAACAATCACTACAATAGACCGGTTTATCGCCAGTTGGTTTGAAAGGAACCTCACACGCATTACCACATTCAGAACATATTGCCTTATTCATTGAAGGTCTATCTGAATTTTTATTATCAAAACCTCTATTCCCACCGCCCGCACGAGCAGGTCCTCTTTCGTTTCTACCACTAAAACTCCTTTCGCCAAAACTTCTTCCGCCAAATTTTTTACCACCACCTTCATTGGACCTACTATCTCTACCAAAATTTTTCATGATTTATTTGTTTTATTGAATTAAATTATTAATTGATATTTATTTTTACTCTTCATGGTGAGAAGCGAGCCAATCCATCAATTTTTTACGATGTTTATCAACCGTCCAATCACCTTTGTCTTTAAAAAGTGCCGGATATGCTTCTTTAAATTTCTGTAATATTTTAAGAGACGCGTGAGGAAACCCGTCTGGAATGTTTTTGTTGTATTCTTGAACGAATGTAGAAAGTGGAACTTCAACGAAGTTTACAGCCGTGTCATCATTTTTCTTATTTTTCATTTATTAATACTACCACAAATTTATTAAATTATCAAGATTTAAAAATTTCATTGAAAAAAGATATTTATAAATGTAAACTTAGATTGTTTTGCGGGATTGTCCCTCGGCCGTAGCCTATGGACGGCTCGCCCGTAAGGGCTACGCCCGAAGAAGGATAATGGTGGAATATATTTTTATGTATATTGAGTAAATTAATTTTTAAAATGCGGGATCTGCTAATGGTAGGCAACATGCCTCTGGAGCATGGAATCTTGGTTCGAGCCCAAGTCCCGCAGCAAGTGATTTTTTCATCTCACAAGAACAGTCCTTGCGAGATATAAACTTTTTTCAATAAATAAAAAATGGTGCGAGTTGTTTAACTCGCACCGTCATAAAAAGGAGGAAAAAAAAGAACTGCTCTATACTCTGCTTAGAATCCCGCGAAGAAGCATTACGATTATATTAACACAACAAAAAAATAATGCAATAATAATATTACAAAAGGGGATAACTCAATACTTATTTTGTATCACAAAATAAATGCTGAATCCTCAAAAAATCATTGTGGATTCAAATGCTCATTTAGAGCATAATACAAAAAAATAATTATGGATTCAAAT
>JBBTPZ010000005.1:4610-16150 GCA_038065915.1 Patescibacteria group bacterium | reverse complement strand
GATGAAAATTGTCGCTTAACGACAATTTTCTAAAAAAACAAAAAGGGATGAAAATTGTCGCTTAACGACAATTTTCATTCAGGACAATTTTTCCCATTTTTTCCGATACAAGCCCCTTTAATTCCATTGTGCTCAATAGTATATTTGCGGAGCTGATTGGTATATTTAAATTTCTTATTAACTCGTCTTTTATTAATGGTTCCCTTAATAAATTTATAACAGCAATTTCATCTTTTGATAAATTTTCAAACAAACTCTTTTTATTTTTATTTTTTTCATTTTCTATATTTAATGCAATTAAAACATCACCAGAACATGTAATTGGTGTGGCGCCGGTTCGTAACAACATATGCGGTCCTTCTGAATTTCTTGAAAATATTGAACCGGGTATTGTGAGAACATCTCTGTTATATTCGGTTGCCAAACGAGAGGTTATAAGTGTGCCAGAAATTTTTTCTGCCTCTACAACTAAAACCGCATGAGAAATTCCTGCCATGATTCTATTTCTTTGTGGAAAACTCCACGGAGTAGCTCTAAAATCAGGTTCAAATTCTGAAATTAATGCACCACCTTTTTCCAAAATTTTTTTGGCAAGATTTTTATTTAAAAATGGATACAAAACAGAATCGTCTAAACCAGACCCCGGAATTGCAATAGTTTTTAAATCAACATTTAGCGCAGAATTATGAGCGACACTGTCTATACCAATTGCTAATCCTGACACGATAACTATTGGGTATCCGGCAAGTCCCTCAATAATTTTTTTACAGGCCTCTTTACCGTATGGTGTATATTTTCTTGAACCAACCACACACAAAAATTTATTTTCTTTTTCATCAGGAAAATCACCTCTTATAAAAAGTTGTTTCGGCGGGTCAGTAATTTCTTTAAGAAGTTTTGGAAACTCACGCGGATTTAATTTTCTAATCTCATTTTTCATGATTGTTTCTACGCTTTATTGATTTTTTACTTTCTTAAACATTGTTTATTTTATCATCAATTGATACAATTTACTTAATAAATAGTTATTAAATTATACAAAATATGTTAGATATAAAGTTTATAAGAGAAAATAAGGACCTAATCAAAGAGGCCGCAAAAAAGAAATCAATCAGAATAGACATCGATGAGCTTATTGGTTTTGATGAAAGAAGAAAAACTCTTATTGCATCGGTTGATAAAAAAAGAAACGAACAAAATGAAGTCACAAAAAGAATATCATTTGCAAAAGACCAGAATGAAAGAAATTTTCTTATAGCGGATATGCAAAAATTGAAAATAGAAATGCAAAAGGAAGAAGAAGAATTGAAAGAAGTAATAAAAGCATGGCAAATAATTATGTTACGAGTTCCCAATATACCAGATATGTCTGTTCCAGACGGTAAAGGTGAAGAAGATAACAAAGAAATAAGAAAATGGGGCGATATACCTAAGTTTGATTTTGACCCAAAAAGTCATGTTGAGATTATGAAAAATCTTGATATGGTTGATTTTGAAAGAGGGGCAAAGGTTGCTGGTTTCCGCGGTTATTTTATGAAAAATGAAGGAGCTCTTTTGAATTTTGCACTTTGGCAATATACTATAGATAAATTTGTTACAAAAAAAGGTTTTATACCGATGATAGTTCCATCCATGGTTTGCAGAGAGGCATTTGTTGGCACCGGATATCTTCCACAAGGCGAAGAAGATTTATATAAGACACAAGATGATGATTTTCTTTCTGGAACAGCTGAAGTTCCCACAATGGGATATCACATGAATGAAATTATTGATAAAAAATCTCTTCCAATAAAATTTATATCTTTTTCTCCATGTTTTAGACGTGAGGCCGGAAGCCATGGAAAAGACACAAAAGGATTATTTAGAGTTCATGAATTTTTCAAGTTGGAACAAGTTGTGCTTTGTGAAGCAAACCATGAGGAAAGTGTTAAATATCACGAAGAACTTTTAAAAAATGCTGAAGAAATAATGCAGGATTTGGATATTCCATACAGAGTAGTTATTTGTTCATCTGGAGACCTTGGACTTGGACAGGTTAAAAAATATGATATAGAAGCATGGATGCCTTCTGAAAAAAAATATAAAGAAACGCATTCTTGTTCATATTTTCACGATTTTCAAACAAGAAGATTAAATATCAGATACAAAGATGATAATGGAAAAATGAAATATGCTCACTCGTTAAATAACACAGCGATAACATCCAGAGCTCTTATATCAGCAATTGAAAATGGTCAACAAAAGGATGGTTCAATAATTATTCCAGATGTACTTGCAAAATATATAGGTAAAAAACTTATAAAAAAATCGTAAAACAAAAAGAGGGAAATGTTATTTAGAAAAAAAAGCAGAATTAGTTCCTCCAAAGTAAAAGAGACAAGAAGAAAAAAGTTTTTAACCAGAATTCTTCTGGTAATTTTAATTTTGTTGGTACTTTTTGTTGTATCAATTTTTGTTTCAAGAATTAGTAATATAAATATAATAAATATAACTGTAAAAAATGAAAACTCTGTTGTAACAGAAAAAGAGATATTAGAAATAGTTAATAATGATATTGATGGGAAATATTTAGGACTATATCCTAAAACAAATATTTTTATTTATGGAAAGGAAAAAATAACAACAGATATTTATGACAAATTTAAAAGGATAAAAAATGTAGACATTGAAAGGATTGGTTTTAACGGAATTAACATAACAATAAAAGAAAGAAACCCTGTTGGTTTATGGTGTGGTAAAAAAATAAATACAGACGAACAATGCTATTTTCTAGATGAAGATGGTTTTATATATACTGAAGCCCCAACTTTTTCTGGTAATGTTTTTTTTAGAAATTATGGAAATATAGAAGGAAAAGAACAAATTGGTATTAATTTTTTAGATAGTGAAAAATTCAAGAAGATATCTTTTTTTGTGAAATCTATTAAAGACGCTAATTTAAATCCAGTATCATTTCTCGCCGGTGAAAATGGTGATTACGAGATACATTTAAGTGATAATTCAAAAAGTTATGGTTTTTACGGTGGGAAAATAATATTTAATAACAATGATAACTTAGGAGAGATTTTTGATAATTTGATGACAATTCTAAATGAGAGAACATTGGTAAAAGAATTAAACGATAATGTTCAGTTAGATTATATAGATTTAAGATTTGGTAAGAAAATTTTTTTTAAATTTAAATGAAAATTGTCGTCTAACGACAATTTTCATCCATAATTATTTTTTTGAAATAAAAATGCCGACAACGTCGGCATTTGTTTTTAACCAAAAATTTTTTCTTCGGCGATCTTTTTGACCTCCATATCTGTCGTATGATTTAAAATGGATTTCCAGTCAAGCATTTTCAAACTCGTATCTTTTTTGAGATCTTCCGTGGTTATTTTCCCGCTGGAAAGCATATCTTCTATGCATTCTCCAACTGTGTAACTGTAGTTTCGATAAATCTTTTCAATAATTTCCATTACCGTTTCATTGGCAGACATATTTACCTCTGATTTTGTGAACAAATTTACAAGAATAATACTCTCTAAAATATTATTGTCAATTGATGCTTTGATGATACTATCTAAATATGCAAAATAATTTTTGGACAAAACTAAAAAAACCGTTTTTTTGCGTTGCACCAATGTACGACGTTACAGATGCTCCATTCAGGCAAATGATTACAAAATATGGAAAGCCAGACGTTATATTCACAGAATTTGTTTCTGCAGATGGACTTTTAAGTAAAGGGAAAAAAATTCTAAAAGAGCATCTAATTTTTTCTAAAAAAGAAAAACCAATCGTTGCACAATTATTTGGCTCAAATCCAGAAACAATAAAAGAAGCTTGCAAGCTCGTAGTAGAAATGGGTTTTGATGGAATTGATATAAATATGGGGTGTCCAGATAAAAGTGTATTGAAACAAGGTGCCGGAGCAGAACTTATAAAAAATCCGAAGCTTGCTCGTGAGATAATTTATTTCGCAAAAGAAGGTGCTGGTAAAATTCCCATGTCTGTAAAAACGCGGATTGGTTATAATAAAAATGAAATTGAAAAATGGCTTCCGGAATTACTCGCAGAAAACCCCGTTGCGATTACAATTCATGCTCGAACAAAAAAAGAGATGTCCAAGGTTTCTGCTGATTGGACTGCGGTTGCGTGCGCCGTTGAGATTCGTGACAAAATGAAATCAAAAACATTAATAATAGGGAATGGGGATGTAAAAAATAAAAAGGAAGGATTGGTGCACGCCAAAGAGACAGGTTGTGATGGAATAATGATAGGAAGAGGTTTTTTTGGTAAGCCATGGCTTTTGAACGAAAATTTTAATCCGACAACAGAACAAAAATTAGAAATACTTTTAGAACACACCAAACTTTTTATAAAAATTTTTGGGATTAATAAACATTTTGATGTAATGAAGAAACATTTTAAAGCGTATGTGAACGGATTTGATGGAGCAAAAGAATTAAGAACAAAACTAATGCAGACAAAAAATGCAAAAGAAGTTGAAGAAATAATTACTAAATATTTAAAAAATTAGTTAAGTCACGCACATTTTGGACACGAAAAAGGTATAGAATGTTGTTATTAAAACAATTAAACCTCGTGTCATCATATGAAATATCAAATATACGAAACATATCAAAAGAAAAACATTATTAATCAAGTAGAAATATCAAAAGATAAAAGAAGAGAATTAATCAAGTTAAACATTTCAAGAAGCACATATTATGAATGGAAAAAGAATAATGGAGAGAATAAAAACAAAGCTCCGAATACGGTATGGAATAAAACTCCAGAGAATATTGAAAAAACAATAGAGGAATATCGTATGAGTGGAGACAAAACAAAGAACTCTCCAATGAGAATAGTAGAGAACCTGGAAGAAAAAGAAAGATATATAATGAGCGAATCAGGAGTCAAATCAGTATTGAAAAGACAGAAACTAAATTCATTAATCAGAATAAAGAAAAGATATTATCATATTAGACCAAAAGCAGAGAAGTTTTTAGATGTCGTATGTTTTGATGATGTTGAGTTCACAAGAAATAAACCAAGAGACACATATATACTTAATTTCATTGATGAATCATCATATTTTGACATAAAATCAGTAGTTTTAGATCACAGAATAAATAGATACGACATTGTTAAAGGATTAAGATATATTAAACATAAATATAACAGATATCCTAAAATACTTCGCTGTGATAATGCACAAGCACACAAAAGTATTCTGCTAAGGACATTCTGTTTGAAGAATAATATTAGAATAGATTACATAACAAGCGGATGTCCCCAAGAAAATTGGCCAGTGGAGTCATTTCACAGAAATCTGAATCAAGATATTATTTATCAAAACGGATTCAGAGATATTAAAGAATGGCAGAGAGTTGTTGATAACTACACAGAATTTCACAATAAACGAAAAAGGTTAAGATCCGATCCAATACAAAGAACTCCACACGAAATTGCATTTGCTTATACAACCGAATTAACCCAATTTAGATTAAAAACCAAACTTCAGAGAAAACTACACGGACAAACCTCTGTTCAAAAATGGGTGGATAAGAAAATTTTAAGAGATTATCAAAATATTATTAATTTAAGCCATATTCCGTGTCCAAAATGTGCGTGACTTAACTAAAAATTGACATTTTTTGAATTTCCTGTATTCTGAAAAGTAGATAAACACATTTTTTTAACATTTAAACGAGGCAAACAAATGAAACTAGAGGAAATTGTTGAGACAATTCGACAGTATATCAATCAATTTGTTGATAAAGAACGAATTGAGAAGATAAAAAAATTACAGCGTTTTCTTACTTTTGAACTAAGGTGGTCTGAACTCACAGACGATGAAAAGGAGTATGTAAGAAACATGCCACATATGACCGATGAGATTCGTAAACGTCTTGATTCAATAAAGAACAAAAAAGGACGAGAGGAATATTTAAATGGTTTGGTAAGAAGTGAATATTTCAAACAAATTACATGGAACGAGTATCTTTTTGGTTTTTCAGAAGAAAAGCCAATTGTACCAGACCCCCCCAGTCAGATAGTTGATAAACACTATTAATAAGCACTATGGTTAGTAAATTTTTAAGCCGATTTTATAATCGGCTTTTTTATTTCCCAAAAAATAAGAAGTGGAGCGACTATATTTTTTGAGGATCCAGCTCCACTTTTCTACAAAAAATAAAGTGTTACAAAAGTGAAAAAGAGTTACGAAATTTAAAGTAAGATTTATAATTTGTTATAAGAAAGTGGGGCTGTGGTATTTTTTATTTGTTTAAAAATCTATCCCCTAATTGTAGCGAATAGGGGGATAGTTTTTAAGTTTTAAATTGTGGTTTTAAATTTTAACATTTGCGTTTTGAGTTTTAGATTATATGAAATATAATCTAAGAATGTCTGAAATCGCATTATATCGTAAATATCGCCCTGAAAAATTTAAGAATGTGTTAGGCCAGAAACACATAACTGATGTTATTGAAGGAACAATCAAAAACGGCTCAATTTCGCATGCTTATTTATTTGCAGGAAGTCGCGGAACAGGGAAGACAAGCGTCGCAAGAATTTTGGCTCGTGAAATTGGATGCAAAGGAAATGATCTTTATGAAATTGATGCAGCTTCAAATCGTGGGATTGATGATATTCGCGAACTTCGTGAATCAATTAATACACTTCCTTTTGAATCACCATATAAAGTTTACATAATTGATGAAGTTCACATGCTCACAAAGGAAGCATTTAATGCGCTTCTTAAAACTCTTGAAGAACCGCCAGGGTATGCGATTTTTATTTTGGCGACAACGGAAATGCACAAACTTCCAGATACCGTTATTTCAAGATGCGAAGTTTATCAATTTAAAAAACCAAATCAGACGATTATAAAAGAAAATATAGAAAAAATTACTAAGAAAGAAGGTTTTACACTTGACCCGTCATCTTCAGATTTAATCGCGCTTTTAGGCGATGGTTCGTTTAGAGATGCGATAGGAATTTTGCAAAAAATAATAAGGTCATCTGATGACAAAAAAATAAGTGTTGAAGAAGTGGAAAAAATAACCGGAGCGCCCAGAGGGGAACTTGTGAATGATTTAATAAAAAATATAAATGAAGAAAAATTAAGTGATGCCCTTAAATCTGTAAATGAAGCGGTCAATAATAATATAGATATGAAAATTTTTGTAAAACTTCTTCTTCACAAATTGAGAATGATTTTACTTCTCAGATTTTCAAAAGAAATGAGCAAGGAAATTAAAGATGAAGTTAACGAAGAGGACTATAATTTTTTGAAAAAAATTGCAGACGATAAAGAAACAAATATAAAATCATCTGTTTTGAAAGAATTTATAGATGTTTATAATCAGGTGGGGAAGTCGGTGGTTGCACAATTGCCTGTGGAGTTGGCTCTGGTAAAACTGATTCAAAAAGAGTAGATTTATGTTTTTGTGATTTAGTGATTTAGTGATTCAGTGAATTTGGGGGATCGTCTAATGGTAGGACACTTGCCTTTGGCGCAAGGTATTGGGGTTCGAGTCCCTATCCCCCAGCACTTCGGCAAGTTCAGTGTAAACAAGCGAAATTTTTAAATAAAAACTTATGAATCAAATTACTTGGGATGATTTTGAAAAAGTAGATATTAAAGTTGGAAAAATTATTGAAATTTTAGATTTTCCAGAAGCACATAAACCAGCTTACAAATTAAAAATTGATTTTGGGGATGAAATTGGGATTAAACAATCAAGTGTTCAAGCCGTTGGTGCACACACAAAAAAAGAATTATTAAACTCACTTGTGTGTTGTGTGGTTAATTTTCCACCGAAACGAATAGGGTCATTTTCTTCAGAGGTTTTAACATTGGGTTTTAGAAATAATTCAGGTGATGGCTGGGTGCTTATTGAGCCTAAAAATAGTTTTGTAAATCTTGGAGATAAACTCAGATAAATTTTTAAAAATTTAAAATATTCCATTTCTTATTTAAAAAAAATAAAATGAATCTTAATAAACTCACAAATTTTTTAAAAACAGCGAAGAAAAATAAGAATAAATTATGGAAATCAAAAAACTAAAAAACATCGAGATAAAATATTCGTCATGGTATTTAACTCTTTTAAAAATTTTTATTTTAATGACGGTTTTAATATTTTTAGCCATGCGTTATCTTTCCGAACCATTGGGTATGGTTGATAGTGGTGGGTTGTTTTTGTTTGGTTTTGGATTATTTTTTATGTTGCCCTATTTATTTATTTTCTTGGTAGTTCTTTCTTTGTCAAAATTTTTATTTGACAGATATATTAAAAAATATAAAAATAATTTATTACTCACTTTTATCTTATCCATTTTTTTGTTTGGTTATAACTAGTTTATTTTTAAATATCACCGCACTGTTTCCAAATTTTTTGATAGAGGATTCATCTAATATTGTTTTGATATACCCATGGCCGTTTATATTTTTATTTGGATTGTTTATATTATCATCAACAACAAAATTTTTTAAAATCAAAACACCAACATGGTGGACAGAAATAATTTCCCCGTCAATAATTGTAATTTCTGTTATCATAATAATTTCTCCGTTTTTGATTATGAGCAAACAATATTTGGTCCATAATGGCTATGTATGTTTTTGGTCAAATAATCAGGAAAATAAAAACGAATGTATACAATTAAAATTTATAAAAAATTCAAACATCAAAGATTGTTATAATAATAATGTTGGTTTAGAAATTAACAGCTGTATACACGGGGTGGCTTATTCAAAAGAAGATATTTCGATTTGTGATTTATTACAGGATACAGTTGTAGAAGATAGAAAAGATTTTTGGGGTTATACTGATAAGGAAACTTGTATTTCTGCGGTTATTTACAGAAGTGGAAATAAAGAAAGGTGTGATTTGATTGAGAACACAAAATATTCTTCCACTTGTAAAGAAGTGTTTGATATTTGGGATAATAATATAAAAGAAGAAAGAGAGAGAACTAATTTTTTTGAGAAAGTTGTTAATCTTATGAAATAATCCCACACAAAATCTATCCCCTAATTGTAGCGAATAGGGGGATAATTAGAAAATTAAAATAATCTCTATTCTCTAATCCAACGGAATTAGAGAATGAAAACTTATGAACCTCAATAAACTTACAAATTTTTTAAAAACAGCGAAGAAAAATACTTATGCTTCCGAAACAGCAAAAAAGGTTATTTCACAACGACCCAATTCAAAAGATTACGAATATACGGATGGAAAATTTTTATATCACGATACATATTTTGGTAAAACAAATTTTATTGGCGAAGAAATTGTGTATGAAAGAGAAAAACCAATTTGGAGTATGAACTATAACGGACATGTTGTGGACGAAAACGCAGACGAGAAAGACATTTACACTTTTTTAAGAAAAGCACTTATTCAAGATTATGATGACATAATTCCAGTTCGCGGACCAAAAAATTTTAAAATTGAAAATTATGAATATAAAAATAATATTTCCGGTGGGCTTGATAGGTTTGAGGGAAGAGAAGAAATTTTGAAAGGCGGAAAGCTCGTTTATTACGCCATTTTTCACGGTGGACTTATAAAATAATTTCTATTCAAACATTTAACTAAATGATTGAATAGTCGTATAAAAAAATTATCAAAACAATTTTTCACAAAATTCCATTCTCTAATCCAACGGAATTAGAGAATGGAAATAATAGGCACATAAAGTTTTATTAATAATGTATTTTTGTATAATATTAAATATGAAATATTCTGAAGTAGAAAGAAAATATAAAGCATTAGCAAATAGACGCAGACTAGAAATTATTCATTATTTAACAAAAGAATCAAAAGCTAATGTTGGGCAAATCGCCGAACAAATAAAATTATCTTTCAATGCTACATCAAAACACTTGAGTGTTTTGAAAAGCAATGAATTTGTAGAAAACGAACAGGTTGGTTTGGAACAATATTATTTTATAATTAACAAAAATGACATTTTTATAAAACACATTCTATCCATTCTCTAGCTTAAAAACTATCCCCCTATTGTAGCGAATAGGGGGATAGAAAATAGTTACAAAATAATCAAAAAATTTTTATATAAACAATAGAACGATAGAAACTATAATAAAAAATAAATATGGAATAGAAATGTGTGGTGCGATTGTATTTTCAAAAAGACCTTGTAAATTGTAAGCCGGTAGTTGTGGTGTTTGAACATCTTTATTAACTTTTCCGTCGTTAAAAAACTCACGCAATATTTCAACCACTTCGTCGCGGCGTTTTTTGTAATTTGTACGAAATGTTTTATTCAGACCATCAAAAAACCAAAACACTACAACCAACATAATACCCAATACAAAAATTGTCTTTTTATCTGTTTGTAATGCCCACCCAGAACTTGCGACCCACAGGGTAACAGCCCATGTTTTAATTGTGGTGGACAATTGGTCGTATTTATCCATCTGTTGTTGTGTGAGTAATAACTCGGTTTTTAACATATCAAATTTGTTTTGGTCCATGTTAATATTAAGTATACTATTAAAGAGAAATAAGATTAAGTTATGTTTATAGATGAATTAAGAATACATGCAAAAGCCGGGGACGGCGGTGACGGCGTTGTCCGTTGGCGTCATGAAAAGGGAAAAGAATTTGCCGGTCCATCAGGCGGCGATGGCGGTTATGGAGGCAGTGTGTTTGCCGTTGCTGTTCGCGACGCACAAGTATTATCTCGTTATCGCACAAAAAAAGAATTTATAGCAGAAAGAGGACAAGATGGAATGAAAAATAGTTTACATGGTGCAGTTGGAAAAGATTTAGAAATTTTAGTTCCAATCGGTTCTGTTATTACAAATTTAAAAACAGGTGAAAAAGTTTCTCTTTTAAAAGAAAGCGAAAAAATTTTATTGCTCAAAGGTGGCGCTAGCGGTCGTGGAAATGAACATTTTAAAAGTTCAACAAATAGAAGTCCAAAAGAAATTACAAAAGGATGGCCTGGAGAGGAGGCTGATTTTTTTATTGAAGTTGAGCTTGTGGCAGATATTGGACTAATAGGGCTTCCAAACGCAGGAAAATCAAGTCTGCTAAACGCAATTACGAATGCTAAGGCAAAGATCGGTGCGCATCCATTTACGACCCTTGAGCCAAATCTTGGAGAATTTTTTGGATATATTATCTCAGATATTCCGGGGCTTATTGAGGGGGCTTCGGAAGGAAAGGGCTTAGGGCATAAATTTTTAAAACACATTAAACGAACAAAAATGCTCGTTCATTTGATTTCTTTGGAAAATGAAAATATTGAAGAGACATATAAAACAATAAGAAAAGAACTCGAACAATTTGATAAAGAACTTTTAAATAAGAGAGAAATTATTGTTTTAACAAAGACAGATTTAATTGATGACAAAAAACAAATAGATAAAATTATTAAAAAATTTACCCTGTTAAATCCTGCGAAGCAGGAATTTGCCTCTAGCAAATTATTTAACAGGATGAAGAAAAAATCCCCAATTGTTATTGCAGTGTCGCTATATGATGATAATGAAATAAAACTTCTTAGAG
>JBBTPZ010000005.1:0-4510 GCA_038065915.1 Patescibacteria group bacterium | reverse complement strand
CCAATTGTTATTGCAGTGTCGCTATATGATGATAATGAAATAAAACTTCTTAGAGATTTATTTATTAAAGAATTAGTAAAGTAAAAATTATGCTAAAAATAAGAAAAACAAAAAAAGAAGATATCAAAAAACTTGCAGAAATATATGAAAGAGTGTGGAATAATTCAAAAAATAAAGAAAACTGGACAAATAATAAAGTAAAAAAATTATTAAATTTTTATTTTTATCAGAAAACATTTATTGGTATTACTGCAATCATAAACCATAAAATAATTGGTGCTTTCTTTTCTTTTATAAAACCTTGGCATGACGGAAACCATCTCGGAGAAGGAGAACTTTTTATTAACCCAGACTATCAGAAACAAAAAATAGGAACAAAACTTTTCTTGCAAATGATGAAAGAAGCAAAAAAGAAAAGGTGTGTGGTTCACGAATTAATTTCTTATGAAAAAACATCAAAATGGTATAAAAAAGTTGGAATGAAAGAAACATGTTTAAAACATTTATCTGGAGATATTAATCAAATAATTAAAAAAATAAAAATATGAACACAAAAAATCAAATCATAGGAATTATAGTTTTATTAATTTTACTTGCGGTGATGTTTATAATTCGTGGGGATGAAGACACATGGATTTGTGAAGAAAATGGATGGGTCAAACATGGTAACCCAAGTGCACCAATACCAACAGAACAATGTGGAGAACAGGTTTTTTGTACGACAGAAGCAAAATTATGTCCTGACGGTTCTGGAGTTGGGCGAGTAGGACCAAATTGTGAATTTGCTCCATGCCCGGAATAAAATATAATTAAAAAATATAATATGAAAGTAAAATTCAAGTATGATAGAGAAAAAGATATTCAGTGTTTATTAAGTGTTGGGAAAGGAGGACATAATTCTCCATTTCCAACGCAAGAGTATAAATTACTAGTGTCTAAGGTTGGAGAAAGTCCGAACGAAGAAAAAACATCTTTATTTATAGATGAATATCTAAAAGAAAACTATTTTGATGTAAATGAATATATAAAAAAATATCAAAGTGATTTTGATAAAATATCTGAAGAATTTCAAAAAAGAGCAGAAAAAATATTTGGAGTTTTTCTTGTGAATGATATCTCAATTTATCTGACGGTGAATCGTAGACTGCCCTATAACCTTGAAGAAAATTATTTTTTTGCATGTATTGGCAAAGAAACACAAAGACACATGGTTATGCATGAGCTTTGGCATTTTTATACTTGGTATAAATTTGGAAAAGATTGGTTAGATAAATTGGGTTTTGAAAAATATAATGACATCAAGGAATCTCTAACTGTTTTATTAAATATTGTTTATAAAGATTTATTACCTACTGGATTGAAAGATGAAGGATACCCACAACATAAAGAATTAAGAGAAAAAATATTAAAATTGTGGAAAGAAAAACAAGATATAAATTATATTTGGGAAAATGTTATAAAATTATAATTAGTTTTTTTACATTTTTATTTATCCTCTAATTGTAGCGAATAAGAGGATAGTTTTTTTGTTTGAATATTTAACCATTTTCTCATTTAGCTAAATTGTTGAATGTTTGTTTGATTTTATGAAGTGATGTTTTTTGATTTTACAAAAAGAAATATTATGGATTCAAATGCTCAAAATAGGATTAAAGCCGACACGATTCTTTAAAATCTCTGACTTAAAAACCTCTGGGAGAGGTTTTTAAGAAAAGTGCTTGGATTTATTCAAATTTTGAGATTTTAAAGTCAGAGCATTTGAATTTAGTGATTTTACTTGTCCCGTAGTGAGCTTTGCTCTACTACTGGGATGATTTTATGATTCTTGTGATATAATTTCAAAACGAGGTTTTATAAAATTAATAAAAATAAAAATGAAAGGATTTGTAAAAAACATAGAAGAGGAAACAAAAAAAAATGAAAATTTTCGCAAAGTGCTTTACACCGGCAAACACAGCCAATTGGTTTTAATGAATTTACCCCCAAGAGGAGAAATTGGTATGGAAGTCCATGAAAACAATGACCAATTTTTTAGATTTGAAAAAGGGAAAGGCAAATGCATCATAGATGGAAATGAATATGATATTGAAGATGATTTTGCAGTTGTTGTTCCAGCCGGCGCTAAACACAATATTATAAATACATCAAACAAAAAAAATCTGAAACTCTATACGATTTATTCACCAGCTCATCACAAGGATGGAATCGTTCGCGCCACAAAAGAAGAAGCAGACGCAAATGAAGCCGAATTTGACGGTGCGACAACGGAATAAAAGTTATCCACAGTTTGAGTTTGGAAAATTTTTTTAAGGTAGTATCATTTATATCGGTGTTCGTCTTTGCATTGCTTCGGCTTTGTTGAGGCGGGCGCCATGAAGAAAGTTGCCTTCGGGTAGCTTTTTTCATTTAAGAAATTAATTATGGATGAAAAAGCAATTTTAATTGCTTTTTCATTTATACAGAAAATAGTTTGCAATTTGCGTTATTTTTGAGTTAAAATATAATACGAGTGAAAGTATTATTTTAATAATTATTAGTTCACCCCGTGAAATATAATGCTTTAGCATTATAAAACCCTTAAGGGTTTTTATTTCACAGGGTAAAAATTTATGAATAAAAAATTAAATAAAAATATAGCAGTAGGAGTCGGAATAGTTGTTGTGTTCATTTTATTTTTTGTAGTTAATTCTTTTAATGGTTTTAGTGGAATTAATTTAAATAATCAAAAAGATGAAAATATGGCAATAGACAATAATTTACCTAACACTGAAGGTTTAATAGCTACAGATGTTCAACTTGGAGAAGGTTTAACGGCGGAAAATGGAATGTTAGTTACGGTTAATTATGAGGGAGCTTTTGATGATGGAACAATTTTTGATTCTTCATATAAAAGAAATCAACCATTTCAATTTGTTTTGGGTGTAGGACAAGTTATAAAAGGATGGGACTTGGGGGTTAGAGGTATGAAGGTTGGTGGGACGAGAGAATTAAAAGTTTCCCCAGCACTTGGATACGGTAATCAACAAATAGGTCCAATTCCAGCAAACTCAACATTAAATTTTAAAGTTGAATTGATTAGCGTAGAAAATTTACCAACTCAAAATTCACAGTAAGAAGTTTTTTTGAAAAATAAGAGTTAAAAAAACTATCGAGCCCTTTTAAAAAGGGCTCGATTTGTTATATTATTCGTTAGTATGTTTAGTATAGAAAAAAAATTATCCTCCCGAGGCGGGTCCATCTTAGGTGGAAAAAATAATTTAGGAAGAGCCGGAATTTTAAAAACAGCACACGGTGTTATTAATACACCGGCGTTTTCTGTTGTTGGAACAAAAGCAACTATTAAAGCACTCACCCCGGAACAGATTAAGGGAATTGGCGCAGAAGTTGTTTTAGTCAATGCCTATCACTTATATTTAGAACCGGGTGATGAAATTGTAAAATCTGCCGGTGGTCTAAATAAATTCATGAACTGGGAAGGACCAACCATGTCTGACTCCGGTGGTTTTCAAGTATTTTCTCTTGGCTCTGGTTTTGATTCTGATGTTAGTAAAATAAATGGACGACAAGACAATGAAGAAAAATCAGATAAAGAAATTTATAAAAATGAAGAATTTTTACAAAAGGGAAGTATAAAAATAAAAGAAGAGGGTGTTGAATTTAAATCGCACATTGACGGAAGTCCTCATTTTTTTACACCCGAAAAGTCAATTGAAATTCAACACAATATAGGTGCGGATATAATTTTTGCATTTGATGAATGTACATCTCCAAATAATTCTGAAAAATATCTTGAAGAAGCAATGAACAGAACACACAGATGGGCAGAGAGATGTCTCGCACACCATAAAAAACTAGATTCTTTTTCGTATAAATCTTACTTGGAAGCGAAACTTCCAAGTGAAAATTTTCTGCGTAAATCTGCGTCCAATCTGCGTCCATCTGCGATATATGGTATAGTTCAAGGAGGAAATAGTGAAAAATTACGCAAAGAAAGCGCTAAATTTATGGCGGAGCTGAGTTCGCCAGCTGGCGAATTTGACGGATTTGGTATAGGTGGCTCATTTGATAAAAATGACATAGACAAATCGCTTATTTGGATTAATTCAATTTTACCGGAAGAAAAACCGAGACATCTTCTAGGTATAGGTGAGCCAATAGATTTATTTATAGGTGTTGAAAATGGAATTGATACTTTTGATTGTGTAGCACCAACGAGAATTGCTAGAAACGGAACCATGTACACGATAAACGGAAAAATAAATATATTAAATGCAAAGTATAAAAATGATTTTTCAAAACTTGATGAAAACTGTGGTTGTTATACATGTTTACCCCGCCATGGCGGGGTAAGTTATACAAAGGCATATTTGTCACACCTTTTTAGAGCAAAAGAAATGCTTGGAGCAACACTCGCTTCTATACACAATTTATATTTTATAGTTAATTTAGTAAAAAAGATGCGACAATCTATTTTGGACGATACTTTTTTTAAGTTCAAGAAAGAATTTTT
>JBBTPZ010000004.1:17537-22585 GCA_038065915.1 Patescibacteria group bacterium | reverse complement strand
ATCTTTAATTTATAAATTATATTTGGAGGTTTAGATGGCTCTTTTAAATTTAAATCGTTATTTTGAAAGTTTCCAAAATGTTGTGGGGAAAATTACTAAGACTTTCTCATGGTTAAAAAGAAAGTTCTCAGATAACATTGTTGATGCTATTTTTCTGATAATTTTTGCAGTAATCGCAATAATAATCGGAATAGTATTAGCTATTCCATATGCTTTTCTTCTGGGAGAAGAAAACATATTAAAATGGGGATTTACTCATTCTTTCGACATTTCAGTTCTAACGGCCGTATCTGTTTTCGGCTGCGTTGTCTCTTTTGGTGTTGTTAGGGTGATGGGTGGTTGGTTTCGTATGGTTTTAGCAATTTTTTTCTGGGCACTTACACTTTTTGGTCCAATTATTTGGACACATCTTGTAAAATTGCTTGGTGAATCTGAAATGATTCAATATCGAAAGTTGACAATTTTTCTTCCAGTCGTATTTCTTATAGTTTCGATTTCGGTTTACGCGTTTATAGACGATGCGCGTGATAAAAAAAGAAATAGAAAATTGAAAAAATTGGAAAAAGAGTTAGGAAATGTTTAATTCTACTTGCAAGGTCGCTTGAAAAAGCGACCTTTTTTGTTTCATCCTTTAATTTAAAGGTTATCCACAAGTTGCTTTTTAGTTTTGTATTATTGGTCTATAATGTAAATACGAATATATATATAAGAGATAAGGTCGAATTGCTCTTATGTTTATTGATGTGAATGCTTGAATATGGCATTTTAATAAATGCTGTTTCAAGATTGTGCAGAGTTTTCTGCATACTAAATATTTAGTAACTTTCTGTATAAAATTATGAAAAAAAATAAAGGTTTTACACTCATTGAACTTCTTGTTGTTATCGCAATAATTGGTATCTTGTCGTCAGTTGTTCTTGCGTCATTGAATAGCGCTAGACAAAAATCACGAGACGCAAGAAGAATAGCCGATATAAAACAAGTTCAATTAGCGCTTGAGTTGTATTTTGATTCAAATGCAAACTATCCTACGGCTTTAACCGCACTTGCGCCTAGCTTTATACCAACATTACCAAAAGACCCACAAACAGGTGTGGTATATACATATGCTGCGCTTGGGTCGGGAACAACATGTTCAAGTTATCACTTGGCAGCAAGGCTTGAAGATGGTGGTCATCAAGCTCTTGATGGTGACGCAGACGCAGTAGCTGGTACGGCATGTACTGGTGGCGGAGCAGATTTTGTGGGAACAGATCCACTTTATGACGTTAAGCCATAATTTTGAAATGACTTTTTAAAAATCCGACACCTCTTAAAAAAGGTGTCGGATTTTGTTATACATAACAATCATTTTTTTGATATAATTAAATAACATTATGAATCTTTTATTTACAATATTATTTTTTATTTTCGGCGCAATTTTAGGGAGTTTTTTAAATGTTGTGTCACTCAGATACAATACAGGACTCGGTTTCTCCGGCCGTTCCAAATGTTTTTCTTGCGCTAAAACTCTTCATTTTTTTGAATTGATTCCAATTTTTAGCTTTATTTTTCTTGGAGGAAGATGTTCTGGGTGTAAAAGTAAAATTTTTATACAATATCCTATTGTTGAATTTGCGACCGCCGTTTTATCATCTTTGTTATTTTTAAAATTTGGTTTATCTACGGAAACATTTTATTTTATATTTATATTTTGTTTACTTTTGATTATTACAACTTATGATTTTAAACACAAAATTATTCCAGAAGGAATCGTTTATTTATTTATTTTGTTTTCACTCATAACTATATTTTTTGATGTAAATGAATTAATTTTTAAAATACCAAATATTTACGACATTATTTCAGGTCCGACAGTTGCCTTTCCATTTTTCTTTTTGTGGTTTATTTCAAAAGGTAAATGGATAGGTCTTGGAGACGGCAAACTCGCGCTCGGGGTTGGTTTTTTATTAGGAATTTCTGGTGGATTTTCTGCTCTCGCTCTAGCTTTTTGGATAGGAACAATTTTTAGTATTGGATGGATATTATTAAACAAGATTTTAAATAAAAAAAAATTGAATTTGGGAGAAAAACAAATTACAATGAAGAGCGAAGTTCCATTCGCTCCGTTTATAATAATTGGTTTTATAATAATTTTTTTTACAGGGTTAAATTTGTTTCCGATGTAAATTTAAAAGCTCTGGGAGAGCTTTTAAATCCATAATTTTTTGAGGTTTTGAATCCATAATTATTTTTTTGTGTTATGCTCCACGGGAGCATTTGAATCCATAATTTTAAAATCCCTAACTTAAAAACCTCTGGGAGAGGTTTTTAAGGAAAGTGTTTGAATTTATTCAAATTTCGGGATTTTAAAAAATCGTGTTAGATTTTAATCCTTATTTTTTGAGTTTTTTAAATCCATCTCAGTTAAATATACTTCGTCCCAGTGAAATAACTTTCAGATTTCACGGGATAAATATTTAACGGGACAAGTAATATTTTTTGTTTTTTAAATCACCAAATCATGAAATTACAAAATCACAAAATTAAAATAACCGGATTTACGATAGTTGAACTCATTGTTACAACAGGAATTTTTGCTTTGATAACATCAATGATGTTGATAAGGGATGCTAAATTTAATAGTACCGTTAAACTGAATAATTTAACTTACGAAGTTGCACTTGCCGTGCGTCAGGCTCAAATTTTTGGAACGGGAGTGAAAGAGTATGGTTCAGGAGATTTCAATGTTGGTTATGGTGTTCATTTTGACACAGCAAATAATAAATCCTTTGTTTTTTTTGCCGATGCAAATAAAAATAATATATATGATGGAACACCTGAAATAATTGAAGTTGTTAATATGAGAGGTAATAATTTTATAAATAAATTTTGTGTATTTTCGTTAAATGGCAATGAAACATGTAGTAATACCGGGTCTAAATTAGACATTCTTTTTAAAAGACCGAACCATAACGCAATAATATCATCAGATATTATTTCTGGTTTAAATGAATCAGCGCGCATTTATATTTCTTCAACAAACGGAGACGAAAAATCTGTTCTGGTTAAATTTGTCGGACAAATATCTGTGGAATAAAAAAGCAATTTAAATTTAAAATCTCTGGGAGAGATTTTAAATCCATAATATTTTTTCGAAAACTTTTTTACCCTATTTTTAAAATAAATAAAATAATGAAATCACTAAATCATAAAATTACAATTAAAAACAATGGATTCACATTGGTAGAGATGATGGTTGCTGTTGCATTATTTTCTGTGGTTATGGTTATAGGTGTTGGTTCACTTTTAAGTATGATTAACGCAAATAAAAAATCACAATCTTTGCAACTTGTTATGAGCAATCTTGATTTCGCCATTGAAGATATAACAAGAACAATGAGAGTCGGAACAAATTATCATTGCGGTTCCGGCGATATAAGAGAACCGAAAGATTGTAATGGCGGAAGCAGTTACATCGCATTTGAATCAACCGGTGGCGACCCAAATTCTATAAATGATCAAATTGTGTATAGATTAAACGGAGCTCAAATTGAAAAATCAACAAGTGGCGGGGCAAGTAATAGTTTTATTGCAATTACTGCGCCGGAAATAACAATAGAGTCATTATCATTTTATGTTCAAGGGTCTGGAACAGTGAGTGGCGGAGATAAAAAACAACCAAAAGTTTTGATTGTATTATCCGGCTATGCCGGAGAAAATGAAAAAACAAAATCAAATTTTAATATTCAAACAATGATAAGCCAAAGAATTTTAGACTTTTGACAATCGCAGATGAACGCAAATTAGACGCAGATGTACGCAGATAATAAAAAATGAAATTCACCCTGTTAAATAATTTTAAAGTTTTAAATAAAACTTTAAAATTAAAAATTGAAAATATGAAAGATATAATAAAAAATAAAAAAAATGAAACTAATCAAACAAAATTAATGTCTTTTTATTTTTCTCAATTTTTATTTAACAGGGCAAGCAAAAATAAAAAAATAAAATATGGTGGAGGATTTACATTGGTGGAAACTCTTATAGCTATAACTATTTTAATATCCGCAGTGGTTGGCCCAATGGTTGTAGTTCAAAAAAGTTTATCATCTGCAAATTTTTCCAAGAGCCAGATAATTTCATTTCACCTTGCAGGAGAAGCGATAGAATATATAAGAAATAAAAGAGACGAAAACACATTGAGTGGAGTAAGTTGGACCAATGGTTTATCCGAATGTGTTGGTAAGAAATGCGCTGTTGATGTTGTAAACGATACGATATCTCAATGTAGTGAAAATTGCCCTAATTTACAATTTGATTCCGCAAATGGTTTCTACGGGTATGATTCAAATTGGGGAAATTCAATATTTAACAGAGTTGTGGAAATAAAGAGCATAAGTGAAGAGGAGTTATCTGTGCTCGTTACAATATTTTGGAAAAACGGAGTTTTTACAAAAGAATTTTCTGTTAGGGAAAATTTATTTAATTGGCAATAATGAAACAAGAAAACAAGAAAACAAAAAAACAAAAAAGCAAAAAAGGTTTCACTTTGTTGATGGCGACGGTCATTTCTTCATTGTTGTTGTCTATAGGAATTTCAATTTATAACATAACATTAAAAGAATTAATTTTGTCATCTTATGGTAGAAATTCTCAATTTGCTTTTTATGCCGCAGACACCGGATTGGAATGTGCACTTTATTGGAATATAAAAAAAGATGCATTTTCAACTACGACACCGTCAACCATAGAGTGTGATGGTAAAACTATAGAAAATGTAGGTGGGGGGCCTATTTCCACATTTAACATAAATTTTTCTCCAGAACCATTTTGTGCCACGGTAACAGTTGATAAATCTGGAAGCAGAACGATAATTGAATCTAGAGGATATAATACATGCAATGTTGATAATCCTCGCCGAGTGGAAAGAGGAATGAGAATAACATACTGATCACTAAATCATAAAATCATAAAATCATAAAATCATAAAATCATAAAATCATAAAATCATAAAATCAGAAAATCAGAAAATCAGAAAATCAGAAAATCAGAAAATCAGAAAATCA
>JBBTPZ010000004.1:0-17437 GCA_038065915.1 Patescibacteria group bacterium | reverse complement strand
AAAATCAGAAAATCAGAAAATCAGAAAATCAGAAAATCAGAAAATCAGAAAATCAGAAAATCACAAAATCACAAAATTAAAAAGAATAAAATGTTAAAAGAAAAAAAAATTAAAGAAAAAATAGAAAATCTAAGAAAAGTTGTAGAATATCACTCTGAAATGTATCACGAAAAAGACACTGCAGAAATTTCTGATGAAGCATATGATTCTTTAATGAAAAAATTGGTTGAGTTGGAAGAAAAATATCCTCAGTTTAAATCTTCATTAAGCCCAAGCCAAAGGATTGGTTCAAAAGTATTAGACGAATTTAAAAAGACAAAACACGTTGTTAAACAGTGGTCTTTTGATAATATATTTAATTTTGAGGAGTTAAAAAAATGGGATGAAAAAATAAAAAGATTTATTCAAAAAGGGACAAAAAATAATTTTAAGGTTGAATATCTTTGTGAATTAAAAATAGATGGCTTAAAAATTGTTCTTACATATAAAAAAGGAATTCTTAAAACGGGTGCAACGCGTGGGGATGGAATTTTAGGCGAAGATGTAACACAAAATATAAAAACAATAAAAAATATTCCTTTGAAACTTAAATTACCAATAAATATTATTGTTGTAGGAGAGTGTTGGTTATCAGAGAAAGAACTTGAAAGAATAAACAAAGAAAGAAAAAAGAAAGACGAACCCATTTTTGCTAATTCAAGAAACGCCGCAGCCGGTTCAATAAGGCAATTGGATTCCAAAATAGTTGCCAAAAGAAATCTCAATTTTTTTACATATGACGTGGACTCAATAAAACAAGAAAACAAGAAAGTCCCCCTACTGGGGATCTCCCGCAGGGAGACAAAAAATCAAGTAGAGACACAGGAAGAAGAATTGGAATTTTTAAAAGAGTTAGGTTTTAATGTGAATCCAAATTTTAAACTTTGTAAAAACATAAATGAAATTGAAGATTTTTATAAAAAATGGTCAAAAGAAAAACACACACAGGACTATGGAATTGACGGAATAGTTTTGAAAATTAATAATAATCAAACACAAAAAGCTTTGGGGTACACAGCAAAATCTCCAAGATTTGGAGTTGCATATAAATTTCCAGCAACACAAACAACGACACTTGTTAAAGATATTATTTTTCAAATAGGACGAACAGGTGTAATAACCCCGGTTGCTGTTTTAGAACCAGTTAGAATTGCCGGGTCTCTTGTGTCTAGAGCGACCCTTCACAATGAGGACGAAATAAAAAGATTGGATGTTAGAATTGGGGACACTATAATTATACAAAAAGCGGGAGATGTTATCCCAGATATAATTTCTGTTGTTTTGGATTTAAGAAAAAAAGATTCAAAACCGTTCATTTTTCCACCAAAGATTTCTGGATGTGGCGGAGATGAAAAAATTGAAAAAATTCCAGGGCAAGTTGCTTACAGATGTACTGATAAAAACTCTTTTTCATTGCTTTCTAAAAAAATACATTATTTTGTTTCAAAAAAATGTTTTAATATTGATGGAATGGGACCACAAATTGTGGATTTATTGATGGAAAATGGTCTAATCAATTCCTTTGATGATATTTTCAAACTTAGAAAAGAAGACCTGCTTAATTTACCAAGATTTGCAGAAAAATCAGTTGATAATTTGATTGAGGCCATCAAAAAAGCAAAAAAAATTACTGTGGCAAGATTTTTGACATCGCTATCAATAGATTTTATAGGGGAGGAAACAGCGAATGTTCTCGCACAAGGGTTTGGTAGTTTGAATAAGATAATAAAAACAAAAAAAGAAGACCTTCAAAATATTTATGGCATAGGAGAAAAATCAGCGGAATCAATCTATGAATGGTTTAAAAATAAGAATAATTTTGAATTGGTTCAAAGATTACTTGAATATGTAGAAGTTGAAAATTTAAAAGTTAAAAAAGTACAAGGAAAATTTGCTGGAAAAATATTTGTTCTAACAGGGTCTCTTTCGGCAATGTCTAGAGACGATGCAAAAGCAAAAATTCGTGAATTAGATGGAGATATTTCTTCTTCTGTTTCGAAGAATACAAATTATGTTGTTGCTGGTGCCGATCCTGGCTCAAAATATGATAAAGCAAAAGAACTTAAAATTAAAATTTTAAGTGAAAAAGAATTTTTAAAACTACTCAAAACATAATCGCTTCGCTTGTTATTTTACCCAGCACCACTTTTTTATAATAAACTTTGGTCTAATTTAAAGCCCAGTGACTATTTTCTAGTTTTACTATGCTTTGTTTTTTCTAGAAAAGTGGTGCTGGATTCTCAAAAAATATAGTCGTTCCACTCCTTATTTTTTGGAAAATAAAAAGGTCTGCCAAAAATGACAGACCGAATTTCAAGATTCAGATGTATTATGTTCCTGGATTATTTTTTGTGAACCTATAAAAACTAGAAGTGGCCACAAATTTAATAATATCCATAAAATTGTCATCTTTTCTAGTGGATTATTTTTGGGAAGATATCCCTTTAAAATTATTCCTACCGATACACAAATGATGAACACGCAAGATGATAATACGAACAAATTAAGAAAAAATAAGGAAATCATCATCCATCTCGATCCATTTTTTCCTTTTCGCTTGATATACCATTTGGTTATATCGTAAAATTCCATTCCAAAAAATAATATGAACATCAAAGCGAAAAATATTTCAGGAACAACTGTAAAACCGGGTTCAGTATTTTTAAAAATCAGATTTGAGTAAAAACAAATCCAAAACGCTAAACCAAATAAAAGTCCAACAATTGTTACGTTTCTAAGAATCTTTCTTTTTTCCATTGGAAATTCTCCTTTATTTTAAAAAACTAGTTTATTCTACTACAACATACACTCAATATTTTGGTAGGTCAATGTTTATATAAGTAGCATAAAAATGTTAATATAATGTCATGATTTTAAACGAAGAATTAAAAAAATTGTCAAAACTTGCAAGGATTGAAATATCCGAGGAAGAGCTTGGTGGTTTAGGCAAAGATATAAACTCAATTCTTGATTATATTGGGCAGATAACGCAGATTAACCCCAGTACCACAGAGCTATACTCTGGCTACGGGGCAGGCGCAGATAAAAATTTAAGAAATGTAATGAGAGAAGATGAAAATCCGCACGAAGGTGGGGAATTTAGCGATGATTTATTAAACGAAGCGCCAAATAAAGAAAATAAATATGTTAAGGTAAAAAAAATACTCTAAAAATTTTTAATTTCTCTGCCTATGGCAGATATCCCGAAGGGAGATAATTACTAATGAAATTTCAAATGCCAAAAAACATAAAAGAAGCGCATAAACATCTTATAGATGGAGATTTTTCTTCGGAAGAATTAACTAAAGAATGTTTGAAAATTATTAAAGAAAAAAATAAAAATATAAATGCGTATCTTGAAGTATTTGAAAAAAGTGCTCTTAAACAGGCGGACGAAGCTGATAAAAAAATAAAAGAAGGGAATTGCACAGAACTTACAGGAATTCCTTTGGCGATAAAAGATAACATTCTTATAAAAGGTAAAAAAGTTTCTGCCGGTTCAAAAATTCTTGAAGGATATACCGCAACATATGACGCAACTGTTATAGAAAAATTGAAAAATGCAGGTGCTGTGTTTTTAGGAAGAACAAATATGGATGAATTTGCGATGGGTTCTTCAACAGAAACATCTGCTTTTGGTGTCACAAGAAATCCACTAGATACAGAAAGGGTCCCTGGCGGTTCATCTGGCGGTTCTGCGTCTGCTGTTGCGATGAATAGTTGTTTGGGGGCTCTCGGCTCTGATACGGCGGGTTCAATAAGACAACCATCTTCGTTTTGTGGTCTTGTTGGTTTAAAACCAACTTATGGTTCTGTGTCGCGAAATGGTTTGATTGCGCTCGGTTCCTCACTTGATGTTATTGGGCCAATTGCAAAAACAGTAAGTGATGTTGAAATTATTTTTAATATTATAAAAGGTAAAGATGAATTGGATAGCACATCAATATCACAAAATCATAAAATCTCTAAATCACAAAATCAAGAAGAAAAAACTATTGGAGTGCCGAGTTTTGTAAACGAAATAGATGGATTAGATAATTTTACAAAAAATAATTTCAATGAATCTGTAAAAAAATTAGAAAAACTGGGATATAAAATTAAAGAAATTTCCTTACCAAACATTAAATATGCAGTTCCTGCTTATTATATATTTCTTCCGGCCGAAGCGTCGGCAAACTTAGCAAGGTTTGATGGCGTGAGATATGGTTTACACGAAAACGGCAAAAACGGAATTGATGATTATTTCAAAACTCGCGGGGCTGGATTTGGGAAAGAAGTTCGCAGAAGAATTATTATTGGAACATATGTTTTATCGGCTGGATATTATGATGCTTATTACAACAAGGCTCAAACTGTTCGTGAGCTTATAAAAAAAGATTTTGAGGAAGCATTTAAAGAAGTTGATGCAATAATTACGCCCACAACAACTGGTCCTGCGTTTAAAATAGGAGAAAAAATAAATGACCCGATTAAAATGTATTTAGAAGATATTTTTACAGGTCCAGCAAACCACGCAGGATTGCCGGCAATCTCAATTCCTTCAAATAAAAAACCAGACGGAAATTTTGAAAGTGGGCTTCCGCTCGGATTACAAATAATCGCTTCACACACGAGAGAAGATGTTTTGTTTGAAATAAGTAAAAATTTTCTTGGAGAAAAATGAAATTTTAATGTAGAATAGATATATGTTAAAATAATTTCCAATTTCCAATTTCTCTGCCATAGAGAAATGATGGTTTGGTGCTTGTAATTTGTAATTTATCACTTATGCCCTCAATTGATTTTTTAAATATTGAATATATTTTTAGATTAATTTATCTCCTTTTATTTGACGTGGGGCATTACAAAATTGCCTATGAGTATTTTTTGAAATTTTGGGGAATTTATAAAATATTTGCCGCAATTTTTTCTTTAGCACTTCTTGTTGGAATTGTTTATGCGGTTAATAGAATAAAGCAAATAAGAACGGAAGAAAAAATAAAATTAGATGAACTCACGGAAAAAACACTACTCGATTTTCAGGGTAATCCAACAAATCAAAGATGGGCGCAAATAAAGAAACATATAGATTCTACAAATGAAAATGATTGGAAACTGGCAATACTTGAAGCGGATATAATTCTTGGCGAAATGTTAACCAAAATAGGATATCAACAAGAAAATATTGGGGAAAAATTAAAAGCCGTTGAAAAAAGTGACTTTAATACTTTAGACAAAGCGTGGGAAGCGCACAAATTTCGTAATTCTATTGCTCACGAGGGTTCAAACTTTACGATAACACAAAGGGAAGCGAAAAGAATTGTGTCTTTATACGAGGATGTTTTTAAGGAGTTTGAGTATCTTTAGACGCAGATTAACGCAGATAAAAAATCGCAGATGAACGCAGATAAGTTTAAATGTGGGCAAAAAATCATCAAATCACTAAATCATAAAATCAAGAAATCAAGAAATCAAGAAAACAAGAAATCAAGAAATCAAGAAATCAAGAAAATAAGAAAACAAGAAAACAAGAAAGCAAAAATTCACATATACGCCACAGTGTATGTGTGAGTTTATTAAAATAATTAAAAAGAGGAGAATGGTCGCCATATCTCTGCTATCGCAGAGATATGGCGACCCTAAGACAAAAATAAAAACCCCGACGAGCGTCGAGGGTTTTTATAAACATTATCGGTGTTCATGGAGATAAGATTGAAACTTACTTATCTCATCTTTCAATTCGTCAATTTTTTTGGGTGCAGTTTTTAAAATTTTTTCTAAATTTGCAATCTCCTCGCTATTTTTTTTGTAATGTTCAATTCTGACAACCCACGTATTTAACACAGTCGGATTTTTTGTAGCTTCAATGTTTTGAATTAATCGATATAATTTGTCTGATATCAGTACTTTTAATATCAGGTTAGAATTACTAATTTCATCGTGTAGCTTTTTAGCTATAAAAATCATTACTCTATAATTATCTGTACCTGAACGTTCCATCCCGGTTAAAAACAACACAAGAAAAAGAAATCCAAACAAAGCCAATAAATACCAAAATGAGTAAAGATCTTTAATAGCAAAAGAAATCATAATCAAAGAACATCCAAAAACAAGACAAATACAAAAAAATATAATCAAATATTTATAGGCAATAAGGCCTATAAAACTGGTGATATTTTTGAAAAGTTTCATTTTTTCCTCCAAGGAAATTGATATTTTTGATTTATTATAGAACTAATTTTCTTGTATATTATATACTATTGAATAATTTTGTCAACCCAGCACTTATTTTGTATAACAAAATAAGTGCTGGGTAATTTTATCCTTATTTTAAGCTTGTTTTTCTGCTTTATTGTTTTCTTGCTTTTTTGTAATAGTTGTATATAATTGAGCCTTACTGAAAGTGGCTTTCTCGTTAAAATAAAAAGCAAAGCGATTATATTTTAACAGAGTCCAGCTGTAATTTTGCCACAAGAATAATAAAAATAATGCGTGTGCGAATGGCACCTACCTCACATGCGAAGCATTATTTATCGAATTGAATATTTGAAGTTTAAAATAAATATTTAACCGAATTCTTTTCGCAAAATTACGACTGGGGTTTAGTTGTCTGAACGATAAGAACCTTGAAATAAGAATATAGAAACCTGTCTATTTTTTAGAAATATTTTTTGAAATAAATGAATTGTTTTAAATTACCAATTCTTTTGTTTCGTTCAACTTTATCTTGGAATTTGAGCTTGTCTCATTTCGCAAGGTATTTAAATTAGAGTTTGATTCTAGCTCAGGATGAACGCTGGCGATGTGGATTAGGCATGCAAGTCGAATGTATCTTGTCTCCGACAAGACCGCAGATTAACGCAGATTTATCCCGCCAAGGCGGGATAAAAAACGCAGATTAACGCAGATATATTATTTAATATCAGCGAACATCTGCGAAGGCGAGCGAAAGCGAGCCCATCTGCGAACATCAGCGTTCTCGCCGGAGGCGAGAAAACATGGCAAACGAGGTAGTAACACGTAGGAACGACCCCCAAAGTCAGGGATAATCCGTCGAAAGGCGGAATAATACCTGATGGTCCGAGCTCTTTTGTACCACTTTTATTTGGACATTTTATCTTTGTTGTAAAAACAGATTTAATTCCATTTTTATTGATAAGAGTTGCACAAAAGGGCTCGGTAAAGATTTATCGCTTTGGGATTGGCCTGCGGGATATCAGCTAGTTGGTAAGGTAATGGCTTACCAAGGCTATGACGTCTAGGAGAGGTGAGAGCCTGACCTCCACCGGTGGAACTGCGACACGGTCCATACACCTACGGGTGGCAGCAGTCGAGAATCTTCCGCAATGGGCGAAAGCCTGACGGAGCGACATCGCGTGATTGATGAAGTCCTTCGGGACGTAAAGATCTTTTATGAGGGAGAAAGTCGTGCCTCACTTTCGTTCGACACGAAAAATGTAAAATGTAAATCTCAAAATGCAAAATTGCGGTGCAAATTTTTTTTGAAAAATTTGCAATAAATTAAGTTGTCCGCCTTCGGCGGACACAATAATTTTAAATTTTGATTTTTTAATTTTGATTTTTTGAGTGGCGAGCGGTAGCGAGGCACGAATGATGTTACCTCATGAATAAGGGGCTCCTAACTCTGTGCCAGCAGGAGCGGTAATACAGAGGCCCCAAGCGTTATCCGGAATTATTGGGCGTAAAGGGTGTGTAGGTGGTTGTATTAGTCTTTTGTCAAAACCTTCGGCTTAACCGAAGAACCGCAAAAGAAACGGTACAACTAGAGGGTGTGAAGGGTTTATGGAACTCATAGTGTAGGGGTGAAATCCGTTGATATTATGGGGAACACCAAAAGCGAAGGCAATAAACTAGCACATTTCCTGACACTGAAACACGAAAGCGTGGGGAGCGAAAGGGATTAGATACCCCTGTAGTCCACGCCGTAAACGTTGTTCTCTAGCTTTCCGGAGTATCGACCCTCTGGGAGGCGTAGCTAACGCATTAAGAGAACCGCCTGGGTAGTACGATCGCAAGGTTAAAACTCAAAGAAATAGACGGGGGCTCGCACAAGCGGTGGATTATGTGGTTTAATTCGATACTAACCGAAGAACCTCACCAGGGCTTGAAACCTATTTTATGTTTTTTTGGAAACAGAAAATCTAAACGAATAGGCAGGTGATGCATGGCCGTCGTCAGTTCGTGGCTTGAGCTGTTCCTTTAAGTAGGGAAACGAACGCAACCCTTGTTGTCTGTTATAAATTTCAGACGAGACTGCCCAGCCCTTTTAAATTAAGTTTATTGATTTAAAAGGGCTGGGAGGAAGGAGAGGATGACGCCAGGTCAGCATGTCCCTTTGATGCCCTGGGCTACACACGTAATACAATGGCCGATACAATAGGTCGCGACGGAGCAATCCTGAGCCAATCCTAAAAATCGGTCCTAGTTCGGATTGAGGTCTGCAACTCGACCTCATGAAGCTGGAATCGCTAGTAATCGCAGGTCAGCATACTGCGGTGAATACGTTCTCGAGCCTTGTACTCACAAATAAATGCGCTCGGCAGCACATTTTTCTAAATGGTTAAAATCCATTTCTCTTTTCGTCAAAGAGCATAGCTGAAAGATAGTCCAAATTCGTAAGGGTTTAGGTGAAGGATCTGGAAGCAAAACATAGCCCGTGAAATAAAAAGCCGTATTGACCTATCAAGTGGGTGGTGAGGATAGGGAAAATACAATAAAAGGCTTCACAGGATGTGTGGAATAGAAATTTATGTAACCCGAGGAGATCCAATTTTCAAATAGGTAAAAGGTTTATTATTATATTGACGAGGCGTTAACTCAAAATATATAATATAGATATGAAAAATATCAATAAATCAAAAAAAATTGGAAGTCAGCAGCGTCGTAGTACTGAGCCGTTACATTATAACAGCTCAGGAAGGACAAAACCGATAGTTTCTGCAGATTATGTCACCGGTCTAACGGACTGTGAAGGATGTTTTTATGTAAACGTATCAAATTCGTCTGCTTACAAAGCAGGTGCGAATGTTCAATTACATTTTCATATAAAAATGTGTGCAGAAGACAGAGAATTATTAGAAAAAGTAAAAAATACTTTGAAATGTGGCGGTGTTTATTTTCAAAAAGAAAAAAGACAAAACCATTCTCAGTGTTATAGATACACTGTTTTTTCTAAAAAAGATATTTTAGAAATTATAATTCCTTTCTTTAAAAAATATAATTTGCAAAGTTCTTCAAAAAGAAAAAGTTTTGATATTTTTTGTAAAATAGCGAAACTTGTTCAAAATGGAGAGCATCTCTCAAAAAAGGGGGTAGAAAAAATTCGTACGATGAAAGCATCTATGAATAAAAAAACTATTGGACTCGCGTAGCGCGGGAAATCCGCACACTACGTGGGAACGTGAAATTTACCTAATTATCACATTCGCCCGTCAACTCAAGGGAGCCGGGGGTACCCGAAGTCCCAGCCCTTTTGGCATTAAAATTTGTTAAAATATTAAATATGTTTTATTTATATCTTATAAAAAGTGAGAAGAAAAATTTCATCTATGTCGGAATAACCGAAGATTTGAGAAGAAGATTTAAAGAGCATAATTTGGGTGAAAATATTTCAACAAAACATTACAAACCATTCAAACTTGTTTATTATGAATGTTATTCTAATAAATTAGATGCAGTAGAAAGAGAAAGGATGTTAAAACATAAAGGATCTTCTATTGGGCATCTTAAAAAAAGAATAAAGAGAAGTTTGAATAATTAGTACCAAAAGAGCTGGGCCTAAGGTAAATTCGGTGACAGGGAGTAAGTCGTAACAAGGTACGGCTACCGGAAGGTGGTCGTGGATTATTTTAAAAAAAAACTTTTATCTCTCTCAAGGAGATAAAATTAAAGGGTTGATTTTCTGTGTCTTTCGCTCTAAGCGGATAGACATACAAACAGAAAGGGTACTGATGTCCTATCCTAAAGTACATCCGTTTGGTCAGATATACGAAACTGATAGTTGAACGAAACAAAAGAGAGGGTAATGCCAAATTTTTAAACAGAGTTTAAAAATTTGGAATGTTTAATAACTAATTTCAAATTTCTAATGAAATTATAAAAACAAAGAAGTAAAAACCGCCATAATGGTGGTTTTGTGTTTAAATAAAAAATAAAAAATAGGTGCCCACTCTATTCTGCTATCGCAGAATAGAGTGGGCAGGAGAAACAACCAAAAAACTCGCCATAAGGCGAGTTTTTTGGTATATTTTTATTGTTCCAAATAAAGAAAACGCGCGTGTAGCTTCCGCCAAAGGCGGACAGGCAGGTGTATCACCTTCGCTACACGCAAATAAACGCGCGTGTAGCTCAGGTGGTTAGAGCGCAGTCCTGATAAGACTGAGGTCCCAGGTTCGAGTCCTGGCACGCGCACAACGAACGAAGTGAGTTGTGAAAGTGAGAAAGCAAACTGCTTTGCTTTCGTCCATGACGAGAAAAGATTTTCCATGTTTTATAAGATAAAACATGGAAAATCACCAGCGAGCGTAGCTTGAGAGTCATAACACGCGCACAATGAGAAAATTATTCAGAAAAATAAGGCAAAAAAGGTTTAATTATAAATCACTTGTTGAGATTTTGATATACAAAAAAAATCTTTTACATAACCTAAACGAATTTAAAAAATTAAATTCCGCGGTTGGTGTTGCTCCAGTATTGAAAAGTAATGCTTACGGACACGGACTTGTTGAAATTGCAAAAATTTTAGATTCAGAAAATATTTCTTTCCTTGTTGTTGACTCCTTTTATGAAGCAATGATTTTGAGAAATGAGGGAATTAAATCAAAAATTTTAATAATAGGCTACTCATTAGAAGAAAATATTTTAAATAGCAAACTGCGAGACACGGCTTTTACAATTGGTTCTCTTGAACAATTAAAAAATATATCTAAAAATTTAAAAACAAAAACAAAATTTCATATCAAATTTGATACAGGAATGCACAGGAATGGTATTTTGCCCAAAGAAATAGAAAAAGCAATCGTTCTAATAAAAAATAATAAAAATATTTTTATTGAAGGGATATGTTCACATTTTGCGGATGCAGACGGTGATGATTCTGATTTTACAACAAACCAAATCGAAAAATGGAACAATCTAGTTGAAATTTGGAAAAAAAATTTTCCAGAAACAATCTATTATCACATATCAGCAACAGCTGGTAGTTTATTTGCAGATAGTATAAACGCAAATTTGATGAGATTAGGAATAGGTTTATATGGAATAAATACAGGTCTGGATGATAGATTAAATTTGAAACCTGTTTTGGAGATGAAGTCCGTTATTAGTTTAATAAAAAATATTAAAAAAGGAGATAAAGTCGGATACAACACTTCGTTTACAGCAGAAAAAGATATGAAAATTGCGACAATTCCTGTCGGATATTATGAAGGTGTTGATAGACGACTTTCAAATAATGGTTTTTTAAAAATCCAAAATTCCTTTTGTTTTATTACAGGAGCTGTGAGCATGAATATTACGACAATCGATATTACAAACATAGAGCAAGTTTCTGTCGGCGATGAGATTATTGTTATAAGTTCTAATAGTAATGATGAAAACTCTATTATAAAAATTGCTAAAAAATGCAAAACCATTCCTTATGAAATTTTGGTGCATATACCAGAACGACTCAAAAGAGTCGTCGCAGATTAACGCAGATAAAACCGCAGATGCACGCAGATTAGAAACACAAAATCATAAAATTACTAAATCATCCCAGTAGCAGAGCAAAGCTCATCACGGAACAGGTTAAAATCAAAAAAAACCACATATACGCCATGGCGTATATGTGGTTTTTAGAATACAAAATTTAGTAACTCGGTTACTAAAAATAAATATACATAGGAAATTCCTATGTATGAAAACAAAATTTAGTAACCGACTTACTAAGAACCTCGCCGTATCTCTGCGATAGCAGAGATACGGCGAGGTTCTATAAAATTTGAAATTAAACGAAAATAAAAATAAAAGATAAAAATAAAAGTGACACCCCAACTCTGCTATAGCAAAGTTAGGATGTCACTTTTTATATTCCATAATTTACTAAAACCATTTCAAAATGTTATATTAGAAACAATAAAACCATGAAGAAATTTTATGTAGTAGCAACACCAATAGGAAACCTTGAAGACATAACTCTTAGGGCAATTCGTACGCTAAAAGAGGTTGATTTGGTTTTGTGTGAAGACACACGAGTTACCAAAAAATTACTTGATAGATATGAAATTAAAACTCCGACTATGAGTTATCACTCCCAAAGTAAGTTATCAAAAATTGATAAAATTTTAGATTTAATTGAAGATGGAAAAACACTAGCGCTTGTTTCTGACGCGGGAACCCCGTGCATTTCTGACCCGGGCTCACTCCTTGTTTCAAAAATTAAAGAAAAATTTGGAGATGATATACAAATAATTCCAATCCCCGGTCCAAGCGCAGTTATTACAGCTCTTTCTGCTTCAGGCGTTCCAGCATCAGATTTTTTATTTCTCGGATTTTTACCACACAAAAAAGGCAGGAAGACATTATTTAAAGAAATTTTCAAATCAAAAAGAACAGTTGTATTTTATGAATCGCCTCATCGTATTTTAAAAACATTAGAATCTTTAAAATTGCATCTGGGTGACAAACATAAAATTATCTTAGCTCGTGAATTAACAAAAATTTATGAACAAATAATATCAGGGATAGGAGAAGAATTACTTAAATATTTTGAACAAAACCCGGACAAAATAAAAGGTGAGTTTGTAGTAATTGTCCCAAAAAAATTATCCGCTTACTACATTCATTCGTTTGTCACAGGCGATAAATTGTAAATATGGGCGGATAATAAATATGGAAAATTATTTTATATAGTGTATAATATAGATAATACCCGTCCCGTTAGAAGTCATACAGTTAATATAATCACGGGAAGTAGTAGAATGTTAAATATCAAAAAGTCATTATTTATTAAAATTAATTACGGAAATCTAAAGATTTCCTACTTCTAACGGGATGAACAAAAAAAGAAAATTATTTATAACTCTTGGAATTATTATTTTTCTTATTCCACTTTTGGGTATTCCAACAGGATGGAAATACTTTTTTACCATCATTTTAGGACTTTGGGTTGCATTATCGTCATTTCTTTCTGAAAGAACACTAAATGATGTCATTTCTAAATTAATTGGAGTAAGAATTGAAAAAATAAAAGTTAAATTGCACAAAAATGAGGATGCTTTTTCATTAAAAGTGATAGAAAAAAAAGAAAACCCATCTGACATATCTGCGCATACTGGACAATCAGGAGAAAACAATAATTTAGAAACTGAAAAGTAAGATATAAAATGTCATTCAAAAACACATATAAGTCCGTTTTTAAAAACCAACTTGTAATATTGCTGGTTTTTTTATTTATTATTTTTGTAATAATATATTTTGTTATTCCTCTTTTTATATATACGAAATATAATACAAATGATATTGCAGGTGTTTTTATTGATAAGGAAGTCAAAAAGACAGAACCTCAAAAAAAAGTTTTTATTGCCACTCATGTTAAAACCCCAGAACAGGTCAAGGCCATTTATATGACAAGTTGGGTTGCTGGAACGCCAAGTATGAGAAAAAAAATAATTGATATTATTGACAGGACAGAGATAAATTCTGTCGTTATTGATATAAAGGACTATACAGGAAAAATTTCTTTTGAAATTGAAGACCTGGCCTTGAAAGAAGTTGGTTCGTCTGAAAATAGGATTTCGGATATAAAAGAATTTATAAAAATCTTACACGACAAAAATATTTATGTTATAGGAAGAATTTCTGTTTTTCAAGACCCGCAACTTGTTTCAAAACACCCGGAACTTGCCGTGAAAAAAGCAAGCGATGGTTCCGTTTGGAAAGACCATAAGGGAATAAGCTGGTTAGATGCAGGAGCAAAACAAGTTTGGGATTATGTAATAAACATAGGTAAAGAAAGTTATAGAATTGGATTTGATGAATTAAATTTTGATTACATTAGATTTCCATCGGACGGAAATATGAACGATATATATTATCCGTTCAGTGAACAAAAAATTTTAGCAGACCCTGAACTTGGCAAAGCAAAAGTAATAGAAGAATTTTTTAAGTATCTTTCCAACAAACTCAGAGAAACCGAAGCGACACTCTCAGCGGATTTATTTGGCATGGTTACAACAAACTCGGATGATTTAAATATAGGACAAGTTTTAGAAAGAGCTTTACCATATTTTGATTATGTTGCGCCGATGGTTTATCCGTCTCATTATCCGAAAACTTTTATAGGTTTTTCTAACCCGTCTGCACATCCATACGAAGTTGTTAAACATTCAATGGACTTTGCGGTTAAACGTGCCGTTGATTTGGATAATATTGGAATTGCAACGACAAGTCCTATGTTTGATAAAATAACAAGCAAAAGTGTGAAAAAATTAAGACCATGGCTTCAGGACTTTGATTTAGGTGCGACATACACTGCAGAAATGGTTAGAAAGCAGATACAGGCAACGTATGATTCTGGTTTAACATCATGGATGCTCTGGGACGCGGCTAATACTTATACCGAGAGTGCTTTATTGAAAGAATAAAGCATAATTTCTAATTTCTAATTTCCAATGAAATTTTAAATTTCAAAAAAGGTTGACGGATATTCTTTTTGGTGATATGATAAATTTTAGAAAAATTAAATCTGATCTTTCAACAAAGGAGAAATATAATGAAAATTATACAAAAAGATAAGTCGAAGAAAAAAGGAACAAAGTCTTACAAGAATAAAAAAGAAAAAATTTCACAAAGACAAAAAGAGCTACAAAAAAGAACAATGAAGACGATTTTTATGGGGTATTGATTTTTGTTCTCTAAAATAAAGAACACCACGAAAATGGTGTTCTTTTTATTTATAAACTTTGATTTTATGATTTGGTGATTTTTTCTTTGAGTTTATCTCCTAAACATTCTATAATTAACACAATGGCAAATGGAGATAAAATTACATATTTTGCTGAAACGGATTATAGAAATAATAAAACTAAATTTGGCATAAAAGAGGCGGACAGAATAAGGCATGTTTATGTTATAGGAAAAACAGGAACAGGAAAATCCACTCTTCTTGAAAACATGGCTATTCAAGATATCCAGAATGGTAATGGAATTGCATTTGTTGACCCACACGGAAAATCAGCTGAATTGCTTCTTGATTATGTTCCGGAAAGCAGAATTGACGATGTTCTTTATTTTGCTCCTTTTGATTTGGATTACCCAATTTCATTTAATGTTATGGAAGATGTCGGTGTTGATAAGAGACATCTTGTTGCCAATGGCTTAATGAGTGCATTTAAAAAGATTTGGCTTGACGCTTGGTCTGCAAGAATGGAATATATTTTAAACAACATTCTTTTGGCGCTTCTGGAATATCCGGAAGCCACACTTTTGGGAGTAAATAGAATGTTAGCTGATAAAGAATATAGAAAAATAGTCGTTGATAATGTTACGGATGTTTCTGTAAAAGCATTTTGGCAGGATGAATTTGCAAAATATGGTGAAAGATATATGCAAGAAGCCGGCGCTGCAATACAAAATAAAGTTGGCCAATTTATTTCAAACCCGCTCATAAGAAACATAATAGGACAACCACACTCGAGTTTTGATTTCAGAGACATAGAAGATAATAAAAAAATAGTAATTATAAACTTATCAAAAGGAAGAGTGGGTGAAGCAAACGCAAATCTTTTGGGTGGAATGCTCATAACAAAAATTTATTTAGCATCAATGTCTCGCGCAGACGCTTCACAGGAAGAATTAAGAAAACTTCCAAACTTTTATCTTCATGTTGATGAATTTCAGTCATTTGCGAATGAATCATTTGCGGATATTTTGTCTGAAGCAAGAAAATATAAATTAAATTTAAATATTGCACATCAATACATAGAACAAATGCAGGATGAAGTGAAGGCGGCAGTATTTGGTAACGTTGGAACTATGATAGTTTTTCGTATAGGTGCAAACGACGCCAAAGAATTGGAAAAGGAATTTGCTCCACAGTTTACTCCGGAAGATTTGGTTAATCTTGGGTTTGCACAGATTTATCTTAAATTGTTGATAGATGGTATAAGTTCACAGCCATTTTCTGCAAGAACTATGCCACCAATACAAGCACCACCTGTTTCTTACAAAGAAAGAATAATTGAAAACTCAAGAAAAAGATTTGCTAAATCACGCGCCGAAGTTGAAAAATATATTATTGAATGGCACATGGGCACAAATAAAACAGAAAGAAAAAATAATCAGCCGGTAGGTTCTGATAAAAACACTCGTGAAATTACAAATAATAAAATAGTTGAAAATAAAACTAACTTTGCAAACAACAGAAGCCAAAATAATTTGCCCGCTAATAACTTTAGAAAAAATAATTATTCAAATAACAAAAACGAAACTAAAACAGAGTTTAAAATAGAAAATAAAATTGAAAATAGAAATGAAAACAAAAATTTAACAGAAAGAAATGATTTTAAACAAAACAACAGTCGTCGTGATGGTTTTCAGGGAAATAATTTTCATAAACCATTTAAAACACAAAGCAACGAAGAAGAATTCAGGAAGGCAATCTCGCTTAATTATCTGAAACCGGTTGATGATGCCAAAAAAACAGTTGAGAGAAAGAAAAAAATGTCTGAAGAAAATGTTTTTGCACTTAGAGAGGCATTAAGTGAAATTCTCAGTGAAACCAAAAAAAATGGGGAGGCATTAGCTTCTAATGGTACTAATGGTACTAATGGTACTAATGGTACTGGTGTGGATGAAAGTACTTCAAGTACAAATATAGATACAACAAAAATTGTTCAAAACACAATTGAACAAGATTATAAAAAAGAGAAAGAATTATTTGAAAAAGAAAAAGAAACTGAAGTAAAAGAGCAGAAATACGATGAAACTGAACAAAAAGAAGTTCCAGAAAATGTTTTGCGAGGAATTTTTAAAATTGAAAAATAATGTTTTTTGATTTATGAAACTTTTTATCTGGAAGTCGTGTCTCCAGATGGATGTTGATTGGTTTTTGCTTTTATGTTTTTGCGATTTAGTGATTTCTTGATTTTTGAGTTATCCACTAGATATCAGAAAAAATATTTGATAATAAACCCCACGATTAGTAAAATTTATTAATTAATACATCTTAAATTTACCCCACCATGGTTGGGTAAACAAAATATGGACAAAAACAAAAAATTTTTTATTTTATTTGGAATGATTGTAATTGTTATTGCATTGGGACCTATTTTTTATTATTTGGTAACAAACGGAAGTGATAAAGAATTTGTCGTGAGAGATAAAGATAGTTTTACATCCCAACAAGATGTTTTGGATT
>JBBTPZ010000003.1:42359-76607 GCA_038065915.1 Patescibacteria group bacterium | reverse complement strand
AAAATTAAGGGCGGAGTTATTGTTTCTTCAGCTGGCGAATGTCCAGTAGTGTCATCCGGAAATTCCCAAACTGCAAACGTCGTTTCTTCAACTTCAACTTCAACGCAAACAGATACTATTCCGCCTGTAATTACACTTCTCGGAAATAATCCTGCTGAGATTGAAAAAGGAACAATGTTTGTGGACCCGGGAGCGAATGTTTCTGACGATATTACTCAAGGAATAATACCCGACATTATTGAAAACACCGTTGATACTTCAATACTCGGGGAATACAGGGTCGTTTGGTCTGCACATGATGCTGCTTTAAATTACGCTACTACCACAAGGACAGTGATAGTTGTTGACCCTTATGCTACCAGCACAACTTCAACAACAACTTCGGCGACAACAACAACTTCAACAACTACCCCGACGAATTAATCAAGACAAAAAGGAAGGCCTTGCCTCCCGGAAATTGGGGGTTTAAAATAAAGATATATGAGTATAAGAAAAATCACTTTTGAAAATGATGAATATTATCATGTTTTAAATCGCGGTGCTGATAAGAGAAATATTTTTATGTCAAACACCGAGTGTTTGACATAGTGTTTGACATATGACTTGGAAACTAAGTTTCCAAGTGAAGTTCAAACTGAAGTTAGACTTCTGAGAAACTTGGCGCTTCGGGCGCCAAGTGAAGCTTCTTAGTAAAACTTGGCGCTTCGAGCGCCAAGTGATAAAATATTAATATTAATATGAGAAAAACAGAATTTGCAGATGACGAATATTACCACATTTTCAACAGAGGAGTAGATAAAAGAAAAATCTTTTCTGACAAATATGATTTGCAGAGATTCTTTCAAAGTATGAAAGAATTTAATACAGTGGAACCAATAGGGAGTATTTACGAAAACTCTTTTAACAAAGATAAAGATAAGAACCACCAACTTGGCGCTTCGGGCGCCAAGTTGGTGGAATTTACAGCCTATTGTCTGAATCCAAATCATTATCACTTTATTTTAAAACAAGCGCACGAAAAAGGAATTGAAAAATTTATGCAAAAATTGGGTGCAGGATATACATCATATTTTAATATAAAAAATAAAAGAACAGGAGTTTTGTTTCAGGGTAGTTTTAAATCGGTACATATTGATTCAAATGAGCAACTTTTGTATGCAAGTTCATATGTAAATCTAAATTTTAAAGTTCATCAACTTGGCGCCCGAAGCGCCAAGTTATGGAAAAGTAGTTGGGGTGAGTATGTGGGAGAAAATAATGAAAATTTTTGCAAAAAAGATATTATTTTAGATCAGTTTAAAAATAAAAATGAATACAAAAAGTATGCAATGGAATCACTGGATTTGATTTTAGAAAATAAGAAGAGAAAAAAGGAGGATGAAGATGAAGACAAAACCGAAAAAAAGAATAGCCAAGAATTATTTTTAGAATAATTTAAAAAACTCCCATTTGGTGGCGGAGCCACCAAGTAAAACATTCCAAATTGAAGTCAGACTTCAATTAACAAAATGAATATAAAAATAATAAATAAAAAAATAACAGAAGCTGAACTTCGTGAAATTGCTAAAGATTTTTATGTGGAAATGGTGAAAGGTGTAGTAGATATTGAACGTGGAATTATCGCTATTGGTGGGGAATATCACATGGATGCAAATATTGTACTTATTAAAAATGGTTCTGAACAACAAAATGTTTGGGGCTTCAATTGGTATTTTGATAAAGAGAAAGATGAACGAATTGAATATATTTCACTTATAAATATTCGTCCGAAACAAGGCAATATGACAATGGAAGTGCAAGATGTCTTTTTGCGTGATAAAATGAAAACTATTATATTAAAATATTTATCATGAATATAATTCGTACACCTTTATTTTATATGGCTAATTTAGGAAGTGAGATATCCCATATTCTTTTAGAGTATGAAAAAAAAGATTTTGAAAAAATGAAAAATTCAATACTTCGTGCGGAAGATATAATTAAAAAAATTAAAGAATTTCCAGAAATGAAAGGTAGAACAGATGAACTTGAAATATTAAAATCAATTATTGAAGATTTGAATCAAAAAAAATTTGAACTTGATAAAAACCAACTTCTCGGTTATTTTTCTCCGTTTGCAATTCGTTTAATGTCTTTAAAATGACCATCAACCACAAAATGACTAAGAAAAACTCAAAACCCAAAAAACCCCCAGTAGCAGAGCGAAGCTCGCTACGGGGCAGGCAAAAAACAAAAAATATTTTATTGAAGTCCAAATTGAAGTCTGACTTCAATTTATCAAAAGTAAAAATGTTTTATGAAAAAAGATTTTGATACGTGGAATAATATAAAAAAGATTACAGACGAAAAATCAGATAATTTTGGTGTGCACGAGCGTGAAATATGGTGGGTATCATTTGGTGTAAATATCGGAGTTGAGACTGATGGCAAAAATCACAATTTTGAACGTCCCGCTCTCATTTTAAGAAAATTTAATCGTCAAATGGTTTGGATTTTACCTATAACACATCAAGAAAAAAGTGAAAAATTTCATGCAAGATTCTTATTTGAAAATGAAATATTCTTTGTTGCTCTTACCCAAATACGAACGATGAGTACTAAAAGATTTTTAAGAAAAATTGGGATGTTGTCTGAAACTGATTTTATTAAAATAAAATCTAAGGTTATTGAATTTGTGCAGACAAACGAAAACCCGCTGTTAAGCGGGCTTTCTCGGAGGCCGAAGCCATAATCACCACTTATGGTATCAAATAAAAAAAAGATGTCAAATAATTTGTTCACAACTAAAATTGAGAAAAAGTGATATGATTTTATTAGAATGAAAATTAAAAGTTTGAAGCCCAAATTGAAGTCAGACTTCAATTTATCAATTAACAACAAATGAAATCCAACAACCCCAAAAAACCCCCAGTAGCAGAGCAAAGCTCGCTACAGGGCAGGCAAATAAACCAATCTGTGGAACCCATCATTCATAAAGACCACGTGGAAAGGAACCCCGTAGTAGTTCGTCCAAAGACGAAGCACTACAGGGTAATAAAACAATCTACAGAACCTATAGTACATAAGGAACATCCAGATGATAAATATGGTTGCAAACACAACTGGATACCACTCATAGGCAGAGTAGGGAATAAAGATGTTCCTACAGCACTATATACATGTATGGAATGTGGGGAAATGAAGGTAGAAACGAATACAATAAGAATATCAAGATATAGATTAGACATGGGAGGTCATCCACTATATGCAGGAGATGTAGTATTAGGAGAAAATGCAGGATTAACTCTTGATACTGCACTTTCTGCTGACGGTAAATATTGTGGAATTGTGGAAGACGGGACTGCAGGAGCTACTCTGGCATTCGGAGATCTGTGTTATTTCATTACTGCATCAAGCAAATGGGGATTAGCAAAAGCTGATTCCATAACAACTTCAGGAGATGTGAAGATAGGAATATGTGTTTTAGCAGGAAACGATACCCAAGCCACTAAAATGTTACTCTACGGAAAGATAAGAGCTGATGCAAAATTCCCAACATTTACCGTTTCTGCTCCTGTTTATGTTTCAGGTGCTACTGCTGGAGCGATAACAATCACATCTCCAGCAACAACAGATTATGTTATACGAAGAATTGGTTTTGGGAATAAGGCTGATGAGTTGTTTTTCTGTCCAAGTTCTAATTACTATACTCACGCCGTTGTCCCCACATGGTATGGGGAGAGAGGAGTATTTGGTGGTGGTTTGGATGATATACAGGATGATAATGTTATAGATTATATAACAATAGCAACTACTGGAAACGCCACTGACTTTGGAGATTTAACGAATGCAAGACAATATTTAGCGGCTTGTTCAGGAAATTAACTTTAATTTAAAACCTCCTGCGGAGGTTTTAAATTTGCTCACTTCTCACTTGGAAACTAAGTTTCCAAGTGATAAAGTTCCAACTTGGTGGCGGAGCCACCAAGTGAAGAAAATATAATTTGATTTGGACATCGGATGTGATTTGGACATCGGATGTCCAAATGGATGTCCAAATGAATAATACAAAATCAAAAATTAAAAATTATTAAAAAATAAAAAGGGTCAGGTACCTTTAATTTTTTTCATTGACTTCGTTTGCCTTTAGGTATATGATATTATCATATTAGATTATCATATAACTTTTAAAAACATGACTACATTATCAGTACCCATATCAGGGGATTTAGAAAAATTTATAGAGAGAATGGTTCAAGATGGAAAAGGAGCAAATAAAGCCGACGTTGTTCGACGTGCCCTACGTGAGTATCAAGAAAATGAAGTGATAGAAGCTATACTTCAGGCACAGAGAGAGCCAACTCTTCGAGGAGATTTAAGAGAACTTATGAAAAAATTCAAATAATATTATGCTCACAATATCTTTCAAGGCAACGTTTGTGAAGCAAGTGAATAAGTTAGAGAAAGCATTAACCGATGAAATTTTTGAAAAAATAAAATTATTAAAAAATAAGAAAAATCACAAAACACTAAAAGTTCACAAACTTCATGGAAAACTCTCTAATTGTTTCAGTTTTTCAGTGAACTACAATACAAGAATTGTTTTTGAGTATTTAACAAAAGGTGAAATTGTATTGTTGTTTGTAGGTAGTCATGATATTTATAAATAAAAATTTGCAAAAAAATATAGCAAGAAACGTCCACTCCGTCTCGCTAAAACAAGCCACCCCTCGAGCATATTAAAAGTAATCAAACACTGTCAAACACCCAGTGTTTGACAATCACAAAAGTAAAAATGTTTTATGAAAGACAATAAACAAAGAAAACCCCCAGTAGCAGAGCAAAGCTCGCTACGGGGCAGGCAAATAAACCAATCTGCAGAACCTGTAATACATAAAGAACATGTAGATGATAAAAATGGTTGCAAACACGAATGGATACCACTCATAGGCAGAGCAGGAAATAAAGATGTTCCTACTGCTCTCTTTACCCGTCTGGAATGTGGGGAAATGAAGGTAGGAACAAACACAATAAGAATATCAAGATACAGATTAGACATGGGAGGTCATCCACTATACGCGGGAGACATTACATTAGGAGAAAATGCAGGGTTGGTTCTTGATACCGCACTTTCTGCTGATGGTAAATATTGTGGAATTATAGAAGACGGAACTGCTGGAGCTACTCTGGCATTTGGAGATTTATGTTATTTCATTCCTGCATCAAGCAAATGGGGATTAGCAAAAGCTGATTCCATAACAACTTCAGGAGATGTGAAGATAGGAATATGTGTTTTAGCAGGAAACGATACCCAAGCCACTAAAATGTTACTCTACGGAAAGATAAGAGCTGATGCAAAATTCCCAACATTTACCGTTTCTGCTCCTGTTTATGTTTCAGGTGCTACTGCTGGAGCGATAACAATCACATCTCCAGCAACAACAGATTATGTTATACAAAGAATTGGTTTTGGGAATACGGCTGATGAGTTGTTTTTCTGTCCGAGCCCAAATTATTGCACAGGTACTTTTGTGTAGTTGGTATGGAGAGAGGGGTGTGTTTGGGGGAGGTACTGGCCCAACAAATACTATAGAATATATAACTATACTTACTCTTGGAAATACATTAGATTTTGGTGATTTGTCTTTAGCAAGATTTAGTGTCGGGTCATGTTTAGGAGGAGGTAGAGGAATATTTTTAGGTTCAGGAAATGGAACAAATGGGAATACTATAGATTATATAACTATTGCAACCACTGGAAATGCTACTGATTTTGGAGATACTAATCAATTAAAATATTATTCTACAGCCATGTCTAATAATATTAGAGGCGTGGTTACTGGAGCTTTAATTTATAATAATATTGATTATGTTACAATAACAACTACTGGAAATGCTTCTGATTTTGGAACATTTTTAACATCAAGAAGTTATTCTACTGCTTGTTCAGGAAATTAACTTTCATTGAAGTCAGACTTCAATTTACAAATCAATTTAATAAATGAAAAACAAACCAAAAAAATCCCCAGTAGCAGAGCAAAGCTCGCTACGGGGCAGGCAAAAAACAAAAAATATTTTATTAAAATGAGAAAAACAAAATTTGTAATTTTATTTATAAACAAATCAATATAACCAACATTAGTGGAATCAGTATTCCAACAATAGAAGGTATTAATGAATAGCAAAGTAATGATAGATATAGTTATAACTACATATAAAACAAAGGATTATTTAAATATGTTATTAGAATCTTTACTACATAATAAACTTATAAATAAAATAATAATTTCCGATGGGGAACCAAAAGAAACTAATGTTTTTGTCAAACACTTTTTGTCAAACACTTGTCAAACACTTGTCAAACACTCGGTGTTTGACAAGGTTACATAAAGGAGAATATAATAGATGTTATGAGGAGTAGAGAAAACATCTCGGTAGATGAGTATTATCATATTTATAACAGGGGAGTCGGTAAAAAGATAATCTTCAAAGATGATAGAGATCGGATTAGATTTCTTTTCCTGATTTTATATTTCCAAGCAGAAAATTATTTTCCCCAAATTTCTAGAATTATTTCTTCATATGTCAAACATCGGGTGTTTGACATAGATGTTGATATTAAAAATCAGATAATTAAAGAAAGATTCGTAGAGCTAACTGGTTTTGCTTTAATGCCCAATCATTTTCATCTTATTGTAAAAGAAGCCAAAGAAGGAGGAATGGGTAAATATATGCAACGGGTTTTAAATTCTTATACAAAATATTTTAATGCTCGCTACAGTATATCCGGGCATCTTTTTGAGGGTCCTTATAAGGCAGTCCATGTTGAAGATAATGAACAACTTTTATATCTTTCTGCCTACATACACCTAAATCCAAAGGAATTAAATGAATGGCATAAAAAAGAAAATATTTTCCCTTGGTCAAGTTATCAAGATTATGTTAAAGAAAATCGCTGGGGTGAAATTTTAAAAACAGAAATTGTCCTTGAGCAATTTAAGAATGAGAGAGAATATAAAAACTTTGTACAAACCAGTGGGGCAAAAGAAAAAAATGAAGAACTTAATTTAGATTAGACCGACTGTCAAACATCGAGTGTTGGACATAATCTCGCAAGGACAGTCCTTGCGAGATAATAAAAATGGAATGAATATATTATGGTAGATATTATTATAACAACGTATAAAACAGAGGATTATTTAAATATGTTATTAGAATCTTTACTGCCCAATAAACTAATTAATAAAGTTATAATATCTGACGGAGAAAAAAAAGAGATTAAAATTGTGGAATCTGTTATTAATAATACAAAAGTTATTAGATTATTTGATAATAAAAGAAAATATTTTTCGGAGAATTGTAATACAGGTTTTAAGTTTGTAACATCTGAATATTTTATATTAATGAACTCAGACACAAGAGTTTCAGACCCAAATTGGTTAAATATATTATTGAAAACACAGGGTGAAAATTCTAATTACGGCATTTTATCTCCATGGGGAGTATTTTATGATGAACCTAAATTAACAAATAAAACAATAGTAGAAGAACAAACTCATATCGGAGCATTTTGTTGGTTTATGAAATCTGAGTTATTTAGAAGATTAAATGGTTTAAGAACAGATGGAGATTATATCCATTGGAATAGTGATTTTGATTTTTGTGATAGAGTATATAAAGAAGGATTAAAAGTAGGTTGGGCGCCAACAACAATTTCTCATAAAGGAGGAGGTAATGGGCAGCCAACAGATATTAAAAGGTTTTAATATGGTAAAAACTTTGAACGAAATATATGAATTATATTTAGGTGAGAATAGTGATATTAATGAGTTGCTCCCAATACTTAAAAAATATGCAGAAGAATGTAGTCATATTACAGAATTTGGAACAAGAGATGGGATATCAACTATAGCATTTTTAATGGCAAGACCCTATAAATTAATAACTTATGATATTAATAGAAGTCAACAAATAAATGAATTAGAAAAATTATCTAAAGTAAACTTTATAGATTTTAATTTTATAGAAAAAAACGTATTAGAAACAGAGATATCAGAAACTGATTTATTATTTATTGATACCATACATACTTACGAGCAATTATTTTCTGAATTAAATAAACATGCCAGTAAAGTGAAAAAATTTATTATAATTCATGATACTACTACTTTTGGACTGAAAGACGCAAATTATACAAACTCTGACAAGCAAGGTTTAATAACAGCCATTACAGATTTTATAAAAATACATTTTGAATGGAAGATAAAAGAAATATTTGTAAACTGTAATGGGTTAACAATATTAGAAAGAATAAAGAATAGAGAATAGATAACATCTCGCAAGACCTCGCAGGGACTGTTCTTGCGAGGTCTTGCGAGGTCTTGCGAGGTTTGAGGACGGATTTAAAAAACACTTTTGAGAAAGAGAGCGTTTGTAAGTAATGAAAACCCCACTTGGAAGCTCAGCTTCCAAGTAAAAAGAAAAGCAAAAAATATTATAAATGAAAAATGCCCGTTAGGGCATTTTTAAGTATGGATGAAAATCTAAAACGACCCTCCAAAAGTTCATTAAGAACTTTTGGAGTCAGTTTGTGTCTTTTATTGCAAGTGAGAATTTTAGACCGACAAGCATTATAATTCCTGTGGCGAGAAATATGTATTTTAAATCAAAAAATATGAGAAAAATACTTCCAAGTGTTGGTGCTATCAAATAAGCGATTGGGCCGGCCGTTCTGAAAAAACTCAAAACATCTGCGTCGGAGCTGTTTGTTTTTTTGAAAAAATATGTCTCACTCATTGATTCTATCATTGCCGCCCCAACGCGTGTGGAAAACATAATTATTGCCCACAATACCAAACTTGTGCCGGTGACAAAAGAAATAATCATCGTGGTTATGGAAAGTATTATAAAACCAACAGTCAAAATTTCTTTTTCACCAAATCTTTTGTCCGCGATTTTGCCGAGAGGATATTCCAAGAGAAGATAAGCCAGCATAGCAACCGTCAAAATAATTCCCATCTCGCTAAAACTGAAACCAATGTGATTTAACAAATACATCGGAGTATAAATAATCATGATTGCAAAAAATATTCTCATTGTAATCCCAACCAAAAAAATATTTTTTATATCTTTATTTTCACGAACTCTCTTAAAGGTTTTCCAAAATTTTAATCGTTTATATTCAGGGTCTTTGAAATTTTTAAAACTTGAAGCAAGTAAAAATAAAACAGGAATGAGGAAAATAACAGAAACCAAATAGGCCTTCCAAAAATTACTGCTTTTTACAATGAAACCGGCGAGCACCGGAACTACTACCCAAGCAAAGTTGTTCAAAGTGAGAAATGTCCCTCTTATCCCGCCAGTTTTTTCATCTTTTGAATGGTGTTCAAGCAGAACATCAATATTTATTCCGAAAACAAATGTAAAAATAAAGTGAATAAAGAAAGCCGGCACTATCAAGACGAAACTATTAAATGCAATCATTCCTGCGAGGGCTATAATTTCAAAAGAAATCAAAACAAGCATTGTTCTGTAATTACCGTATTTTTCTATGGATTTAGTTGTGGCAAGTATTCCGAGTATAGATAGTAATGAACCTATAATAAAAATTATTCCTACAAATTGTTCTGTTGTAAAAGTTGATAAGAACGGAGAATTTATATATATGGGTATTCCGACATGCAAGATTGTGAAAAATCCTATGAGATTTATTAATAAGATGGAATTTTTTTTCAAATTTTCAAAATAGAATTTTTTTATTTTTTGCATCCTGTAGTGAATTTTTAATTTATTAAATTTTTCGACTTATCCTGTAGTGAATTGTCTTTTGACAATATACTACTGGACTTGTACAAATAATCTTTTATTCTTCTTTTTATTAATCTACCTCCCTGTGTTGTTTTTAAATATTTTTCTCTCCGCACAGCATCGGATTCTTCTTTACAGGCCTCATAATATATTATTTTCCAAGGCATATATCTTTTTTTGTAGAAAAATTTAACCCTTGATTATGTTCTTTAATTCTTTTTCTTAAATCAGAAGTATAACCTATATACAACTCTTTATTCTTATTACTTTGTAAAATATATACATAGAACATAATCGAATTAAAAATCTACTACGGGGTGCATATCTCAACATTTTTATATTGCTAATACTACCGGTATAACCAATGGTTTTTTGGCTGTTTGTTGAAGCAAAAACTTTCTGACGCTATCTGTTATGTTTGTTTTTATATAATCAAAGTTTATAGGATACATATTTATTGTTGATTCTTCAACCACCTTTTTGATTATCAACCGAGTTTGTTGTAATAATTCCTGCGACTCCCGCAGATAAACGAAACCTCTGGAAATTATATCTGGTGATTTTCTTAATTTTCCTGTGCGCGCATTTATTGTTGCAACTATAATGAAGATACCGTCTTCCGCAAGCAATTGTCTGTCTCTTATAACGACATCTTGTATATCGCCGATAGAAAATCCGTCAACCATCATCATACCTGAAGTGGCTTTTTCTTTTAATACAACAATTTTATTTCCACCATCTTTTACTTCAATTACCATTCCATTGTCCGGAACTATTATATGGTCTTCTTTCATACCGATTGATTCTGCTAATTCGGAATGCAAACGAAGCATTGAATGCCATCCGTGAATTGGAATAAAAAACTTTGGTTTTATTTTTTTGTGAAGCCATTCAAGCTCACCTCGATTTCCGTGTCCAGTTGAATGAATAAATAAGTCGCTCGTTCTATAATGTATTATTTTTACTCTCTGTCTTGCTAAATTATCTTTCAATTTTTGAACCGCGATTTCATTTCCCGGAATTATAGATGATGATAAAAGAACAGTATCATTTTTGTGGAGTTTTAATTTATGTTCACCTGTGGACATTCTCATAAGTGCGGCATATTCATCTCCTTGCGCTCCAGTTGCGAGAACGACAATTTTATTTTCAGGAATTTTTGACGATTGGTCCAGGTTTATTATTGTGTCCGGCTTTGTTTTTAGTATTCCAATTTCTTTTACTATCGCTATGTTATCTTTCATACTTCTTCCTTCTATCACAACCTTTTTCCCATATTTTTCTGCTATGGCGATAATTTTTGCTATTCTTTCTATTTGAGAGGCAAATGTTCCAATAATTAATCTTCCGTTTATATCTTTTATTATTTTTTCTAAATCTCTATGAACAAATCTTTCCGGTGTTGAAAACCCGGGATTTTCAACATTTGTAGAGTCGGCGAGCATTAAAAGGACTTTTTCGGTATCAAAAATTTTGTATTTTTCTTCCTCTTCTTTTGTGGCTATTCCGTCTGTGTGGTCAAGTTTAAAGTCACCGGGATTAACGATACTGCCGTGCGGTGTCTCAATAATTACACCCATTGAATCCGGAATCGTGTGTGTTACTGAAAAAAATTTTACACGCAAATTACCTAATTTAATTGCATCATCTTTTTCAATTACATTTATATTTAATTCTTTTTCGTCAGGAAATTCTGCCTGCCTTTTTCTTATCATCATCGTAGTTAGAAGGCGAGAATAGATCGGAGGATTTCCTATTTTGTTCATTATGTAAGGAATTGCGCCCGTGTGGTCTAGATGACCGTGCGTAATTATAAGAGCGCGAATTTTATCCTTTCTTTTTTCCAAATATCCTATGTTGGGTATTATATAATCAACTCCGGGAGTAATATTATTATCTGTGAATTGAAGTCCGGCATCCAATATTAATATATCGTTTTTATATTCAACGACATACATATTTTTTCCTATTTCTTCAACACCTCCAAGAGCAATAATTCTTACATCGCCATCTTTTAGCGAAGGTATTTTATCTTCATTTTGTTTTTTTTGTCTCACCGCTCGTTCATTGATAGACACGGCAGACAAATTATTTGTCCCACTGAATTGTTCGGAACTAACTTCGCTCGCCCGTGTAGGCGAACTGGATTTAATATAATGATTTTTTTTATTTTCCGTTTGTTTAAAATCTGTTTCAAAAAAATTATCATTAAAGCCGGCGTTATACGGTTTTTTTTCTCTTTGAAAATTAATTTTTCGTTCGGATGTATTTTTGCTTGCTCCTCCATGGCGGAGTGGATTTTGTCTATGTGAATTAGTGTTCATTTTTCGTTTCGTCGCGCTTCCCGTATGTGAATTTAAATATTTTAACGAGAAATCATCATTATTTTTAATAACTTCTTTTGTCTCTGGTAAATATCCCTTCTTTGTTTCACTTGTCCTGTCGAATGAATTTCTGTGGTGTGAAATTTTACCACTTCTGTTTTTGTTTCTTTTTTCGTTGTCCATCCTGTAGTGAAAAATGGCATTGCCCTAAAAGAGCACGGCTATTCTTGTTATTAATATTGATAAATTTTTTGTCATTTTATTGTCTATTTTGTAAATCTTATTTACGAGCTGAATTTGTAAAAAATATTATGGATTCAAAAGCTCATTCATCGCTTTTGAATTTCTACTACGGGATCCATTATTTTATTGTGGCATATGTTTTTACCACTTATTAATTTCAGGAGATTTTTCTTGTGATTTTTTTAATTTTTTTGAAGAGAAAATTATTGCACAAATATATTCCAAACTTTTTGGGTGTTTATATACCAATTATTAACATCCAAAAATCTTTCGGCCGAAGTTGTCACAACACCGAGTTCAAAACCTTTTAGATTTTTTGGTACTGTGTATACAAAGTCGGGGGAGTATAGGAAAATTGCCGGCGTGTCCTTCTTAACTTCTTCTATAAAGTCAATATATTTTTTGTATTTTTCTTTTTCGTTCGACATCTTTCTTATTCCTTCTAAAATTTTGTCCGTTTTTATATTTGTATAAGACGCTATATTTAAACCAGGGTCATTTCTTTGCGATGAATGCCAAAAAGCAAACAAGTCCATATCTCTTCCAACAATTTCACCAAACAAAAGCGCATCATATTTTCTTGGTCTTATTATGTCCTGATTTAAATTACTTGTTTCAAAAAATTGGAGATTAACTTTAACACCTATTTTTGCCCACATATTTTGTATTAGTTGGGCGGTTTTTTTAAGTTCAGGAACATTTGATGTAGCCATTGTAAATTCCAAACTTTCAATTTTTTTCCCAACTTTTTTTGTTCTTATATTTTTGTCTTTACTTAATTTCCAGCCATTCTTTTCCAATACATCAATTGCCGCGTTGGTTTTGGCTTTTGCATCTTGGAAAGCTTTATTTCTATCTATTGTTTTTAATTTTATTGAACCGGGTGGTATTGGTGTTTCCGCCACTTCTCCGTAGTTGTTTAAAATTTCTTTAACAATATATTCCTTATCAGTTGCAATGTCCAATGCTTGTCGCACTTCTTTGTTTGTAAATATTTGCGCTTGATTTTGATTTAAAAATACTGCGAAAATTCTTGGTAGTGGATATGTTTCAACACGCTTGCCGTCTTTCTTGAGCTCATCCGCTATTAACGACGAAATTGTGTTCATTGAAGTTATAGAACCTTTTTCATACGCCTTGTTCAACTCTTCTTCGTTTGAATAAAATCTCGTTTCTATTTCTGAAATGAATGGTTTGCCAAGAGAATAATTGTCAAAAGGTTCTAATATATAATATTCTGAAATGCCAGCGGAATCACTTTTTATACTTTTAATTTTATATGGTCCAGACCCAATTGGTTCAATATTAAATCTACTAAAAACAAATTGTTCCGAATCAATAGTACTCCATATATGTTTTGGAAGTATTCCCAGTGTTGTATTTTCAAGAAATGGGGAGTAGGGTTGTTTAAGAATAAAACGAACTTCTTTTTCTCCAATTTTTTCTACTTGCACACCATCCCATGCTGCGCGTTTTGGACTTTTAATTACACTATCTTGACTTTTTTGTATTGTAAATAAAATATCATCCGCCCTTACCGGTTCGCCGTCATGAAATACGGCATCGTCTCTTATTTTAAATGTATATGTGAGTCCATCTTCAGAAATTTCGTAACTTTTCGCAATATCTTTAATAATTCTCCCATCAGGAGTTGCTTTCATTAGACCAGAATATACTAATATTGATAAATCACGGTCTGCGTCTGAAATTGCTAAAACAGGATTTATAAAACGCGGGAAACCGATAATTCCTTCGGTTATTTTTCCGCCTTCAACCGGGATTTCAGTTGAAATATAATTATTTATTTTCCAGAGTATTGAAATTGTGCTTGATACAAGTAAAAAAGAAAAAATCAGAAAAGCTATTCTTTCAAGAAAAGAGAAAGAGTGGAAAGTTTTATCAAGTTTTTCAATTAATGGAATATCAAATCTTTTTCTAAGGTCTATTTTAGACATATTGAATTTAAACAGTAAATGGAGTTTTTATTACAACAAAATATATTAGTTATAAGTATATTGTAGGTTTGTTTTTAGGTGGACAATTTAAAACTTATAGGATTAGTGAAAGGAAAGCGGTCAATAGAAACAAGGCACCAAGAATTATTGTTCCGTTGAAAAGTATTTTTTCCAAGCCTCTTCGTGTGTGTTGGATTCCTCCAGCGTCGTTACCACCACCAAAGACGGCGCCTAAACTGGCGTCTGATTGTTGCATTAATATTCCGATAATTAACAGAACAGAAAGCACTATTTGTATGTAAGGCAATATATTAACCAAGGATTCCATTTGTCTATTATAGTATCACGCTGGCCCTTTTGAGGCAACATTTGATGCCAAATTTTATAATGAATTAGAACACAAATTTTATTTGACATTATCAAAAACAATAAATATAATATTATGTCTATAATATAAAAAGGTCTTAATTAAATGAATAAAAACAAAAATATGCCTAAGAAAAAAGTTTTAAAAACAGTCCATGTTTCTATTGTTAAAAAAGGGTCAAAAGTAACAAAAACTAACTCACTAGCACAAGTAGGTGATTCAAGAATACTTCCTTTATTTGATAAGGTTTTAATAAAGGAATTTGATAAAAATGAGAAAAATAGAATAACTGATTACGGAATAATAATTCCTGATTCTGTTAGTGAAGACCGTGGTGCTAAGAGAGGTAGTGTCGTTGCTGTTGGAGAAGGAAAATACGAAGATGGGAAATTAGTTCCAATGAGTGTAAAGAAAGGCGATGAAGTTTTATTTAGTTGGGGTGACGAAATAAAAATAAACGGTGAAGAATATCAAATTGTGAGTGAATCAAGTATACTTGCTATTTTAAAATAATTTTTAAAATAGCAAACAACAAATTACAAGCACCAAACACCAAATAAATTATAATAATCAAAATACAAAATACTAAAATAACAAAATTTTAAATTTATGGATTGGAATTTAGATATTATTTGTAATTTGGAATTTGTGATTTGGAATTTTGAATTAATCAGATTTAATGAATAAATATTAATAAATTTAAGTCGCACAAAATAAAATTTAAAAGATAAATAATTTAAAACTATTATGTCAAAAAAAATTATATATAACGAAACAGCCAGAAAAGCACTAAAAAATGGAGTGGATAAAGTAGCTAACGCGGTAAAAGTTACTCTCGGTCCGCGCGGAAGAAATGTTGTTTTAGATAAAAGTTATGGCGGTCCAATGATAACAAATGATGGTGTTTCAATTGCTAAAGAAATTTCTTTATCTGATAAGTTTGAAAATATGGGCGCGGAAATAGTTAAAGAAGTTGCTGAAAAAACAAACAGTGTTGCGGGAGATGGAACAACTACTTCTGTTGTTTTAATGCAAGCAATAATTGAAGAAGGAATGAGAAAAATAACAATGGGTGAAAATTCAATGGAAATAAGAAGGGGGATAGAAACAGCTTCACAGGATACCGTAAAAGAATTGAAAGCAATATCTAAAGAAATTAAAAATGATGAAGAAATAAAACAAGTCGCCACAATCGCATCCGAATCTAAAGACCTTGGTGAAATTATTGCGAATACGATTAAAAAAGTTGGTAAAGATGGAGTCGTTACAGTAGAGGAATCACAATCGGTTGGAATGTCATACGATGTGGTTGATGGTCTTGAATTTGATAAAGGATATGTTTCTCCATATATGATAACTAATGCAGAGAGAATGGAATCAGAATATAAAGATGTTCCAATTCTTTTGGTGGATAAAAAAATATCAGCCATAAAAGATATTCTTCCAATTCTTGAAAAACTTTCAACTGCCGGCGAAAAGGATTTGGTTATAATCGCAGATGATGTTGAAGGCGAGGCCCTTGCGACTTTTGTTGTGAATAAAATTAGGGGCAACTTTAATATTCTTGCGATAAAATCACCCGGCTACGGAGACAAGAAAAAATTAATATTGGAAGATATTTCAATAGTTGTCGGAGCGCAGATTGTTTCAGAAGACACAGGAATAAAATTGGAAAATACTGAAATAGAAATGCTTGGTAGAGTTAAAAAGATTGTATCTACAAAAGATAAAACAATAATTATTGGCAGAGCTGGCAAAAAAGCAGATATAGAAAAAAGAATTCAACAATTAAAAAAACAAATTCAAACAGCAAAATCATTTGAAAAAGAAAAACTTGAAGAAAGAGTAGCAAAATTATCTGGTGGCATTGCGGTGATTCATGTTGGTGCGGCGACAGAAACAGAAATGAAATATTTGAAATTAAAAATTGAAGATGCCGTTAATGCAACAAAAGCGGCAATAGATGAAGGAATAATTGTTGGTGGGGGAGTCGCACTTGTAAAAGTTGCAGACAAACTCAAAAAAAAGATTCCAACAACCGAAGGCGAAGCATTTTTATCGGGTTATGGAATTTTATTAAAGGCGTTGGAATCACCATTAAGACAAATTGTATTTAATTCTGGTAATGAAGACGGCTCCGCTGTTTTACAAGAAATTAGAAAAGGAAAAGGATATGATGCATTTAAAAATGAAATAATAAGCGATATGATTTCTGCCGGAATAATTGACCCAGTGAAAGTTACAAGAACTTCTGTTCAAAATGCCGCTTCAGCTGCTGCAATTTTGTTAACGACAGAAGTTGCTATCGCAGACGAACCAGAAAAAAATAAACACGAACATAGCCATGGCGACGATATGACGGGAGAGTACTAGGAAAATCTAAAATCTAAAATCTAAAATCTGTAACTCAAAATTTAAAAATTAAATAATATCTCTTGTTTATATTACACTTTCTAATTCGCGCGAATTAGAAAGTAGTGAGGATTAGAAAAATAACGGGAATATTTTAACTGAATTAGTAAAAAACATTATAAATTAAAACCGGCCTTAAAGGTGGTTTTAATATGTGTTATAATAATCATATTATAAAATAATTTATTTTTATTATGGAAGAAAAAACATTTTTTCAAAAAAATTTAAAGTGGATTGTAGTTGTGGTTGTTATTGTTTGGGTTCTTGGGTGGGGAATTTCAAAATATAATTCATTTGTAAAAATGAACGAAGGAATTACTTCACAATGGTCTCAGGTTGAAAATCAATATCAAAGAAGATTTGATTTAATTCCTAACATAGTTAACACGGTAAAAGGTGTTGCTGGGCAGGAACAAAAAGTTTTTGGTGACATTGCGGAAGCAAGAACAAGATATAGTGGGGCAATAACAATAGATGAAAAAGTGCGAGCTACTAGCCAGGTGGAATCAGCTCTCGGAAGATTGTTGGTGATAGCTGAAAATTATCCCGTTTTGCAATCATCACAGGCGTACAGAGATTTAATTGTTTCACTTGAAGGAACAGAAAACAGAATTTCAGTAGAGAGAATGAAATATAACGATATGGTTAAACTTCTAAACATGGGTGTAAAGGTGTTTCCTTCTTCTGTTTTGGCTAGTATTTTCGGTGTAACAGAAAGAGCTTACTTTGAAGTTCCAAAAGAAAATCAGGTAGTACCAACAGTTGATTTCACAAATTAAATAAATGAGATTTAAGGTTTTATTTCTAACTGCGTTGCTAATGTTTTTGCCTTCTTTGGTGCTTGCTTTTGCTGTGCCAGAAAAACCATCAAGTTTTGTTTCTGATTATGCTGAAATGTTGAAACCAGAAGAAAAAATTTCATTGGAAAATAAACTTTCAGAATTTGAAAAACAAACAACAAATGAAATTGGAGTCGTAACGATAAAATCGTTGGACGGAAACACAATAGAAAATATTGCACAAGAAATTTTTACAAAATGGAGAATAGGAAAGAAAGATAAAAATAATGGAGTTCTTCTTTTAATTTCTCTTGGTGATAGACAAACTCGCATACACACAGGTTATGGCGTTGAACCTTTCTTAACAGATATCGGAACATCTTATATTCAGAGTGATATTATCACCCCCGCATTTAAACAGGAAAATTATTTTGATGGAATAAATGGAGCGGTTAATAAAATGATTTCTGCACTTGGTGGTCAACAAATAATTCCAGAAGGATATTCTGAAAAATCTGACGGACCCAAATTAAATTTTAATTTTATTATTTTTGTGTTAATTGTGTTTCAGTGGATTATAGCTGTTCTTGCTAGGTCAAAATCATGGTGGGCGGGAGGAATTTTTGGAGGAGTTGTGGGTTTGATAATTTCAATATTTTTTATTGGCATTTCTTTGATTACAATATTAGTGATTGGTTTTTTTATTGGGTTTGGATTATTTTTGGATTTCGTTGTCTCTCGTGCATATCAAAAACATAAAACTGGTGGAGGTGTTCCGCCATGGTTTTTAGGTGGCGGTGGATTTGGCGGAGGAAGTAGTCGTGGGGGTGGTGGCTTTGGAGGATTTGGTGGTGGAATGTCTGGAGGAGGCGGATCTAGTGGGAGATGGTGAGTTTAGGTTCTAGTTTCTAGTGATTAGGTTTTAGTGTAAAGAAAAAAAAACAAAAAACAACAAAAAAGTAAAAAATACGAAAATAAAATTTTATGAATAAAAAAATTATATTATCTAAATTCGTAAAAAAATTTTCTAAAAAACAAATAATCACTCTAAAAGATTTAAGAGAATTAAAAAATCAGAATATATCTACAGAATATTTTTTAGATTTTCTAAATAAAAAATATAAGTATTTCTTTCATGGTTCCACCACTTCTGTTAAGTTGGATGAAAATATAAAAGGAGAAGGAAAAATTTTTTTAACAAATAATAGTTCAATTGCTATTTTGAAAGCATTATTTTCAAATAAAAATGCTGCTTTAAATTATCCTTATTTTATAGATAAGAAACACCCATTAAAATTAATTATAGAAAAAAGAAATGGATATACGAAAGAAAAAACAATATTGAAGAAAGGTTATGTATATGTTATGTTTCCACCAATAAAAATAAAAAACGAGCCTAGAAAATCTTGGCAATATATAATAGAAAAGAATACAAAAATAGGAATTCCTTTTCTTAAAAAAATAGAAATAGAAAAGAAGGATTTTTTATATCTTGTGAAAATAAAAAATAAATAAGGAGGGTTCGCATAGTGGTCTAGTGCGCTCGCTTGGAGAGCGAGTAGGGGGTAACCCCTCATGGGTTCAAATCCCATACCCTCCGCCAAAACAATTTTTGATACTATTTTTTTAGTATCTAAAAATGGTTTTTGTTTGAAGATGTAGGGATTTGAACCCTCCGCCAAAACGTTTTTTAAAAAACAAGTACTATAATAAAATCATAATGGACAAATGGGGGATTCTTCACAAAACGCTGGGATTTATTTTTATTACCGTTGGGTTGGTTTTTTATATGACACCAGTTCCAGGAACAACTTTCTTGATTATTCTAGGTTTTATTTGGTTGATAGGGGGGAAAAAAACTTTATCTTTTCTGAAAAAAATTTTAAGCAAAAAAACATTTAAATTTTTAAAAATAAAACGCGTCATTGAAAAAATATAGTTATCCACAAAGATTTGACAAAATATGGCTTCCCATATACTATATATCTACACAACATGAATAAATTTGGTAAAAAATTTAATCATCACGAAGGTAACCTTTAAAAGGGGCCTTTTTGCGTGCTGGTTATAATTTTTAATTAAACCCAAAACAGACCTCTTTTAAGGGGTTTTTTGTTTTGGGATTTTTTGTTATTTGAAATGGAGGTTTTTATGAAAAGAAAGAATTTCCATCGTTCTTTTGGGGGGACAGGTCCACACACAATTGGATGTTCCTAGTATTGTTGTGATGGTGGGCATAACATAAAAATATGCCCACTTTGTATGGTCATCGTAGCTCAATTGGAAGAGCGCTCGTTTGTGAAGCGAGTGGTTGGGGGTTCAAATCCCCTCGGTGACCCCAAAAATAATGAATAAGATGCGAAGCATTTTATAAGTATATTTTTGTGGTACAGCAGGGGATTTGAATGACGGACCCAGCACCACTTCTATATTTTTGTAAAGAATTTTAAGATTAAAAAATTTGAAGAAATTTTTTATCCTAAAAATTCAAAAACAAAAACACAAAAGTGATGCTAGGGAGTCGGGGTCGAAAGTACTTAATTTTTTATGATTCGCGCTAGCTGGCGAAGAAATAAAAAATTAAGTAACTCGTGACAAAATCCCCTCGATGACCCCAAAAAATAATAAATAAAATGCATAGCATTTCAGAAAAATATTTTTTGAAGCAATTTTTGTATGAGTTACAAAAGTAAAAAAAGAAAAAAAACTAGAGTGTCAAAATTACGACGCGACCTCGTATTTTTTCTAAAAAAGTTCTTTATAAAATTTAGTAAGAAAATAGAAAAGTTCTTTGAAATAAAAAATAAAAGAAAGGAGGAAAAAATGTTTAACATCAAAAAAGTTATTAGGGTGTTAAAAAAGTATGACAGACTTTCTAATAATCCAGACATTATTAATATTGAAAAAAATATTAATGATGAATTACAAAAAATTGGATTTTTGAGATTGTGTATTTTTATTTGTCCAAAATTTAATCCGAGAGCATTACTTTCTTTATCACCAGAAAATTATATTCCGATTCAAGTAGACGGGTCAGGTTTGTTTGAATCGAGAGTTGCAAAAATTTTGTCACTGAAAAAAAATTTGATGAAAGTTGGGTTGCCAACAGAAATTAATTTAATAATTGGCGACAATGATGCAGAAGAATATATTTTTCCATTCATAAAATCTTTTTCATTCAACAAATCTCTTTATAAAGAAAGACAACTTCAATATAAAAGAGCATTTGAAGAGAAATATGAAGATTTATTTGGTGGGGACGGAAGATGTTTCGTTTGGTCTTTTGCTGATTTAGATGTATTTTCAGACAAAATTGACCCGAAAATTTCAAAAGAAGCCACAGAAAAAGAGATAAAATTTTTTGAATGGCTTTTTTCTTCCAATGGACCATATGAAGGCATATTAAATTTTTCAAAAGAAGATTTAATTAATATGGTTTACTCAAAATATAAACTTTACGGTGCGCAAGGAAAATTTCTTGAAGAGTTGGGAGGAATATTATTACAAACAGAAGGTCCGGGCGTGTGGCTGGAGAGAACGGAAATGTTAAAATGCACCGGTTCATCTTCCATCCCTGCGATTTATCCTTGGATTAGGGCGGAAGAGAGATAAAAAAGTCAGACAAACGGAAAAACGGCGAATTTAATTTTTCGCCGTTTTTTATTTTTCTAGACCTATCCTGTTTTTTGATAAAATTTCCCACTTTTAATGCTTAATCTTCAACACCTTTCAAAATTTTTTTATTTCCCGTTTTACAAACCACAAAATCTATTTTCGGATGGTGATTTTTTGCGTTATCCACAGAGCATTAGTAAAATTTTTGTTGTAAAATTTACATCCGAACAAAAAACTATTAAATTTTATAAAAATATGCCAAAAAAAGAAGAAAAACTGGAAAAAAATATCGAAAAAATGAAAAATTTTGATATTTCTGTAAAAAAGTTTTGAAAAGAGATAAATTGGTTATTTGTTTCAAAAAAAATAAAAATTTATTAGAAGAACGCCGTAAAAATATATGAATCCCGTAGTAGAAAATGGCATTAAAGAAACTGGATTTATAAAACAGATAATAAAATGAAAAAAGAATTTATCAGAATTAATAATAAAAATAATAATACTCTTTAAGAGTGATGTCATTTTTCACTACAGGATGAATCCCGTAGTAGAAAATGGCATTACGGGAGAGAAGATTAAAATAATGGAAAATTTATGGGAAAAGATTTATTAGCATTAACAACAAAAATGACCGCGCTCTTTTAGAGCAATGCCATTTTTCACTACAGGATGAAAAAATAATGACTCTTAAAAAAGCTACATTTAAAGTTTCTAAGACACTAAAAAAAATTTCCTATATTCAAAAAAGAGATGGGCGAGTGGTTTTGTTTGATTCTAATAAAATTTACGGGGTTATTTTTAAGGCCTTTTTAGCCGTACGAGAAAAAAATGGTCCAGTAGTCGGAAAAATTTCAAAGAAAGTTATTTTTAATTTGGAAAAATCTTTTTCAGGAAAAATTCCGAATGTTGAAGAAATTCAAGACACAATAATAAATGTTTTAAGAAATGAGGATTTCAGCGATGTTGCTGAGGCCTATGAACAATACAGAAAAAAACGACAAGAGATTCGTGAAGCAAAATATTTTCTTTTGTATCACGACGTTAAAACAATTATAACCGAAAACGCAATGAAAGTTTTGGAGTCGCGATATTTAAGAAAAGACACCAATGGAAAAATTATTGAAACACCCCAGCAACTTTTTAGAAGAATTGTTTCAAACATAGCAGCTGCAGAAAAAATTTATGACCCAAATATTTCTGATGAAGATGTTATGAAAGTTGAAGAAAGATTTTACAAATCGATTGCTTCATTAGAATTTCTTCCTAATTCACCAACACTAATGAACGCTGGTACGTCAATACAACAACTCTCGGCGTGTTTTGTATTACCAGTTGAAGATTCTATGGAAAGTATTTTTGAAGCTGTAAGGGCGACGGCTATTATACATAAATCTGGAGGAGGTACAGGTTACAACTTTGGGAGTTTACGACCAAAAGGGGATTTTGTAAAACAGACAGGAGGAGTCTCTTCAGGACCAATTTCATTTATGAAAGTTTTTGATATTGTTGCAGACGTTGTAAAACAAGGTGGCAAAAGACGTGGTGCCATGATGGGTATTATAAACATTGACCACCCAGACGTGCTTGAATTTATAACCGCAAAAACTAAAGAAGGAATACTCCAGAATTTCAATATTTCCGTTGCAATTACAAATGAATTTATGGACGCTGTAAAAAAACACAAAACATATAAGCTTATAAACCCCAAAAATGACCAACCCGTAGGAGAATTAGATGCTAATGATGTTTTTGATAAAATTGCAAATCTTGCATGGGAAACAGGGGACCCCGGAGTTATATTTATAGACCGTGTAAATGATGCACGTGGAAACCCAACTCCAAAATTTGGACGTATTAAATCAACAAATCCATGCGGAGAACAGCCACTTTTAGCAAACGAACCATGTAACCTTGGAAGTATTGATATAAATAAATTTGTAAGAAATAAAGGGAAAAAGAGTTATGTTGATTGGATTGAACTTAAAAATACAATACACGAAGCCGTTCATTTTTTGGATAATGTAATTGATATGAATAAATATCCATTACCGGAAATTGATGTAATGGCTCGCGGTAATCGTAGAATCGGTCTTGGTTTAATGGGGTGGTCTGATGCGTTAGTTAGTCTTGAAATTCCGTACAATTCTAAACAAGCGCTTTTGTTAGCTGACAGATTAATGAATTTTATAGAAAGTGAATCACATTCTGCCTCTGTGTCTATAGCAAAAAAACGAGGAACCTTTCCAAACTTTAAAGATTCTCTTTACAATCATCCGGGAGGAGAAAGATTGAGAAATTGCGCCGTAACAACAATTGCGCCAACTGGGACAATAGGAATTATTGCCGGATGTTCGCAGGGGATTGAACCTAAATTTGCCTTGGCTTATGTAAGAAAATCAAGAATAGGCAAGGGTGAAAATGATTGGGTGGAATTAGTTGAGGTTGATAAACAATTTGAAGAAATTGCGCGACGCGAAGGTTTTTTTTCAGAAGAATTAATGAAAAAAGTTGCTGAGCATGGTTCAATTGCCGGGATGAAAGAAATTCCATTGAAATGGCAAAAAGTTTTTGTGACTGCTCATGATTTGGAATTTCCCGACCATGTTAAAATGCAGGCTATTTTTCAAAAACACGTTGACAATGCAGTATCAAAAACAATTAATTTACCGAATAAAGCCACGGTTGAAGATGTAAAGAAAGCATATATGCTTTCTTGGGATACTGGTTGTAAGGGAATCACGGTTTACAGAGATGGGTCAAAATCTGTTCAAGTTTTAAATGTTGGTAAAGAAAAAAAGAAAGATGATAATGAAAAAAATTCCGACACAAAAATTGTTGACACAATTTTAAATGAAATAGGTGAAATGAGTGAAATGAGTGAAATGATAAAAATGGATACAAATGTTAGAAGTGAAGTTGATATTAAAAATCCTCATCGCGAGGATTTACCACCCGGAGTTTGTTTTACATGTGGGTAAATGAAAAAGCTCTGGGAGAGCTTTTTCATCCATAATTTTTAAAATACATAATCAAAAAACTTCGCTTTAGGCGAAGTTTTTTGATTTGTTGTTTTGTGTCTGTAAGCCGAATTCTGTTTCCAGCACTTATTTTAATTTTAAAATTTTAAAATTAAAATAAGTGCTGGATGTAGTTATTTATCTGGGATTGTCATTACTGACAACCTCTAGCGGTTCTCCAAGCCCTTTTGTACAACGAATTTAAAATTAATTGATTAAATTTTTACAAAATCAAAAAATATTTTTCGCAGAACAAAAGGGCTTGGCACGACCTTGCACAGAAGTAAGGATTTAGCCGTTTCATTTCTTTAATTTCTTAAAGAACTCACCAAATTCTTTTTTTCAAAAAAATCAGGTGATTTTTTTCTTTCGAAAAAAATCGTCTCTGTTCGCACCTAGCATCTTACGATGTACGGGTGTTACCCGCTACCATTTTTCCAGCACTTATTTTAATTTTGAAATTTTCAAAATTAAAATAAGTGCTGGACTGTGTTCGGACTTTCCTCACCAACTTTGTCCACCGAAGGTGGTCGCAAAGTTGAGTATCTCGCCGAATCCACTAACTAGCGGAAAAGACGGATTTGCCCAGCACCACTTTTACATTTTCGTAAAAAATTTTAAGATTAAAAAATTTGAAAAAATTTTTTATCTCAAAAATTCAAGAACAAAAACACAAAAGTGGTGCTGGACGCTCAATTTTGTATTCACCTTTGGTGAACAAAATTGGCGCAACCACACGACACAAAACATCAATGATTATACAACAACATCATTTTATAGTAAATAGTGTTTTATTTTCACATTTTATGTGACAATCCGCATTGCTTTTAGTAGTACATCTGGTATATAATTATATGTAATATTAGAAATTAATTAAAAATTTTAATTTATAAATTATTATGAAAAAAATATTTAGTTCAATAAATAATGCGGAGAAAAAAGCATTTGATTTTGAAAAATTATCTTTTGTTATTTTATTTTTAACTATTTTTTTACTCCCTTTCTTTTTTGTTCCTTCAGCTTCAGTAAATTTTAGTTCTGCCAAGGTATTTTTGTTGTATTTGGGTGTGATACTTTCCTTTGTTTTTTGGTTTGTAGCGAAACTCAAAGAAGGAAAATTTGAATTTCCCAAAAGTATACTATTTATTTTTGCCATTTTAGTACCCTTGGTTTATCTTGTTGCATCTTTGTTTTCTGGTTCAATCAAGACATCGCTTTTAGGCGGTGGTTTTGAAATAGACACCTTCATCACGATTGTCGCATTTTTCTTGTTGTTTATATTGGTAACTCTTCTGTTCAAATCAAAACAAAAACTCCTCTATTTATACATAGGATTTTTTGTTTCTGTAATTCTGGTTATACTCTTCCAGCTTCTTCGTCTTATTTTTGGACCGGAATTTTTATCTCTTGGGGTTTTCTTTAGTCCGATATCAAGTTTGGTTGGCAAATGGAATGACCTTGGAATATTTTTTGGTCTCGCAATAGTAGTATTGTTATCTACCTTGGAATTTCTAAACATAACAAAATTTATGAAAGTCGTTTCGTATATAATTTTGTTGTTATCTGTTATTTTTTTGGTAATTATAAATTTTACAACGATTTGGTTTGCAGTCGGAATTTTTTCTTTGATTTTATTTATATATTCTCTTATGTTCAAATCAAAAGAACAAATAGATAATATTTCTGAAAATAATGCTATAACAAAAAAGAAATTTTCACTAATTCCACTCGTTGTCTTCCTAATAGCGATTGTATTTGTAATATCTGGTGGTTTATTCACCGAAACAATATCTTCTACATTTGGTATTTCTCAATTGGAGGTCAGACCGTCTTGGCAATCAACATTTGAAATAGCAGGAAAAACACTCAAAGAAAGTCCTGTTTTGGGCGTAGGACCAAACAGATTTAGTACTGAATGGCTAAAGAATAAACCAGAAGGAATAAATAATACAATTTTTTGGAATACAGATTTTAATTCCGGAATAAGCTTTATATTTTCTTCCTTGGTCACAACAGGAATACTCGGGTTTATTTCTTGGATTTTGTTTATTGTTATTTTTTTGTTTGTGTCTTTAAAAGGAGTATTCAATTTAAAAGAAGACATCTTAAAAAAATCAATAGTAATATCATCATTTTTTGCTTCAGTTTATCTCTGGGTGTTCAATATATTATACGTTCCGGACATAGTTATATTATCTCTCACATTTGTTTTTAGCGGGGTATTGTTAGCATCTCTGTATAATGACGAAGCGATTAAAAAAATAGATATATCTTTTTCTAAAGATTCAAAAATGGGCATCATCGTTATCTCCGCGTCCGTTATTTTGTTGGCGCTCACTATTTTGTGGGGAGTATTTGCTACAAAGAAATTTATATCAAATATATATTTTCAGAACGGCATGGTAGCGGCTAATGTAAATGGAGACGTGGACTCGTCCGAGGCAAATATTAAAACAGCAATAAAATTTGATGAAAACGATTTGTATTACAGAACATTATCACAAATTAATTTAATCAAATTAAATCAAATCTCTGTACAAAAAGATGTGGAAGAAAAAGTTTTACAGGAACAATTTCGCAACACTTTAGGAAAAGCGATAGATAATGCTAAAAAAGCGGTTAATATAGACAACACAAATTATCTAAACTGGCTCTCACTAGGTAATGTTTATGAGACGGTTGTACCTTTGAGAGTGGAAGGGGCATATCAAAGCGCAATGACTTCTTATCAACAGGCCTTAAAATATAATCCAGAAAGTCCTTCAATATATCTTACGATGGCAAGGTTAGAAATTCTTAACAAAAACATTAAAAAAGCGAAAGATTATATATCAACTTCATTAAATAAGAAAAATAATTACACGGAAGCATTCTTTTTACTTTCACAAATAGAAGTGGATGAAGGAAATATTCCCGCCGCAATTTCATCCGTTGAATCAGCTTCCACTCTGTCCCCAAATGACCCAACTATATTTTTCTACCTTGGTTTATTGAGATATAACAACAAAAATTATAATGAAGCCGTAACCGCCCTAGAAAGAGCAGTTAGTTTAAGTCCCTCGTATTCAAACGCTAAATATTTCTTAGGACTAAGTTATGAAAAAGTAAACAGAATAACTGACGCTATAGCGCAATTTGAAGATGTAAAAACACTTAATCCGGATAACAAAGAAATTCAACAAATATTGAACAATTTAAAAAATAGCAAAGACCCGTTTGCTGGGAATGAATCTGAAAAAAAACCAGAAAGCAGGGAGAAATTACCCGTAAAGGAAAAGACACAATGAATTTTTTGAAATTTGGTTAATAAAATATGGTAAAAAAGATTTTGTTTTTATTTTCCAGAGAGACAAGCGGTCTTCATCAGGCCGCTTATCTTTTAGCGTTCTTTACTTTTATTTCTCAAATTCTTGCGCTAGTCAGAGATCGACTTTTGGCGCATACATTTGGAGCCAGCGGTACATTGGATATTTATTATGCGGCGTTTAGGATTCCGGACATTATTTTAGTTTTTGCCGCTTCCGTTGTTTCAATTTCTATACTCGTCCCTTTTTTAGTTGAAAAAATTAATGAAAGTGCAGAAATCGGTCATGATTTTATAAAACATGTTTTTACCGCTTTTTTTATTTTTATTATTTCTATAAGTGCCATTGTTTTTTTTATAATTCCTTATATCACTAACATTGTTTTTCCCGGTATAGATAATCCAAAATCCGTTCAGGAATTAATAATGTTAACAAGAATTTTGTTACTCTCCCCAATTATCCTCGGTCTTTCAAATTTATTTTCAAGTATTTTGCAAGTTTTTAAAAAATTTTTTGCTTATGCGATTGCACCAGTTCTTTATAATGTTGGAATTATTTTTGGGATAATTGTTTTATATCCGATATTTGGAATAAAAGGTCTTGCCTACGGCGCGGTATTGGGCGCATTAATGCATTTTTTTGTTCAAGTCCCGATTGTTATAAAAAAGAAATTTTTACCTTCATTCGTATTTCCAATAAATCTTGATTATGTAAAAAAAATTCTATGGAATTCTTTGCCAAGAACATTTACTTTGTCTACGAGTCAACTTACCATACTTGTTTTGTTAGGAATGGCTTCTGTTATACAAGAAGGTTCAATCTCAATATTTAATTTTTCAAACAATCTACAATCAGTTCCTCTGGCACTGATAGGAGCAAGTTATTCTCTTGCTGTTTTCCCGATGCTTTCAAAGTTTTTTTTCGACGGAGATAAGAAAAAATTTTTAGACCACATAGTAATAGCCGTTAGACATATTATTTTTTGGTCTTTACCTGTAACAATAATGTTTATTGTTTTAAGAGCGCAGATAGTCAGAACAATTCTTGGTAGTGGTTCTTTTAGTTGGTCAGACACGAAGCTAACCGCGGCTTCGTTGGCAATTTTTGTTGTTTCTGCTATTGCACAGGGTTTAATCCTTCTTTTTATAAGAGGATATTACGCATCTGGAAATACGAAAAAACCTTTACTTATCAACACAATATCGGCGATTTTGATTATTGTATTTTCTTTTTTACTAACGAACTTATTTGTATCAAACAATTTTTTCAGATTTTTTATTGAATCATTATTTAAAGTTGAATGGCTAAGTGGAAGCGAAATTCTTATGTTGCCATTGGCCTTTACACTCGGTAGTATAATAAACATGGCGATGTTTTGGTTTATGTTTCAAAAAGATTTTGGCAAATTTTACAATTTAATTAAAAAAACATTATTACATAGTTTTTCTGCGTCTATTATTTCTGGGTTTATTACATATAAATATTTAGACATATTTGATAATCTATTTAATATAAAAACTTTGGTGGGTATATTTATGCAAGGATTTCTTTCCGGAGTTATAGGTATAATTTCTTACATAATAATTTTGAAATTATTGAAAAATGTTGAATTAGAAGAAATATGGGCATCAATTAGAAGTAAAATATGGAAAGTAAATATAGTTGCACCAGGAAAAGAAGAATTGTAAATGAAAAAGCTCTGGGAGAGCTTTTTCATCCATAATTTTAAAATCCTTAACTTAAAAACCTCTGGGAGAGGTTTTTAAGAAAAGTGTTTGAGTTTATTCAAATTTCGGGATTTTAAAAAATCGTGCCAGATTTTAATCCTTATTCTTTTTGTTTTTCATCCATAATTTTTTTTGTTTTGTGCTCCCAGTGTGGTATAAGTAAATCATATTATGAATCCCGTAGTAGAAAATGGCATTACGGGAAAGAAAATTAAAAACCCCAGTAGTAGAGCGAAGCTCACTACGGGGCAGGCAAATAATTTTATGAATCCCGTAGTAGAATTTCAAATCATTAATTTGTTTTTCTCGGGACAAGATCTTAAGATAATATAATAAGCATTTAATAACAAGGTCTCGGATTGTTTTTGTGAATTAATAGAGAAAACAATTTGAAATTTCACTACAGGATGAAAGAAAATTTATCAGTATTAATAACAAAAATAGCGATACTCTTTTAGAGTAATGTCATTTTTCACTACAGGATGAGAAACATAAGAAATTTTAGCATTATTGCGCACATAGACCACGGTAAAAGTACCTTGGCTGATAGAATGCTTGAAATAACAAATACAATTGAAAAAAGAAAAATGAAAGAGCAGGTTTTGGATAGAATGGAACTTGAAAGAGAAAAGGGAATTACTATTAAAATGCAACCAGTAAGGATGGATTATGTTGGCGAAGATGGTGAAAAGTATATTTTTAATCTTATAGACACTCCCGGACACATAGATTTTTCGTATGAAGTTTCTCGTGCTTTGAAAGCCGTTGACGGTACAATATTGCTTGTTGATGCAACACAGGGTGTCCAGGCACAAACACTAACAACGCTTAGAATGGCTCAAAATCAGAAGTTACCTATAATACCCGCTTTAAGCAAAATTGACTTATCTTATGCGAGAATTGAAGATGTAAAAGGTGAAATTGTAGAGATTTTAGGGTGTAAAAAGGAAGAAATTTTAGAAATTTCTGGTAAAACTGGTGAAGGTGTAAAAGAGTTATTAAAAACTATAGTAAAAAAAATACCAAGCCCCGAAGAGTATCCTGAGAAGAAAGATGATACACAAGCATTGATTTTTGATTTTCAATATTCAAACCACAGAGGTGTTATTGTTTTTGTAAGAGTGTTCGGTGGAGAGATAAGAAAAAATAAAACTCTTAGTTTTAAGGCAATAAATAAAAAATTCAATGCTCAAGAAGTTGGTTTTTTTTCTCCAGACATGAAAGAAAAAGATGTTCTTTCCGCGGGAGAAATTGGTTATATAGTAACAGGCATAAAAGAACCGGGGGTTGCATCAGTTGGAGATACAATAACCTTACACGGCAGTTCTGCTTTGGCACTAAAAGGATATCAAACTCCAAACCCTGTTGTGTGGGCGTCAATTTTCCCTGAAAGCCAAAATGATTTCACGATTCTTAGACAAGCATTAAATCTTCTTTTTCTTTCGGATTCATCATTATCTTTTTCAGAAGAATCCTCCGGAGTTTTAGGTAGAGGGTTTAGATGTGGTTTTTTAGGTATGCTTCATATGGAAATAATAATGGAGAGATTAAAAAGAGAATTTAGTTTAAAATTAATTATTACATCGCCAAGTATTACATACGAAGTTGAGAATAAAAAAGGAGAAAAAAAATTAGTTTATTCTCCATCGTTGTTTCCAAGCCATGGAGATGTGGCTTTTGTTAGGGAACCCTGGGTTGATGCTGACATAATTACTCCGCGCGAACACTTGAGTCCTGTTATTCAACTTTTACAGGAACATGAATCAAAAATAACGAATACAGAAACATTCGCAGACGGCAGAACAATAATAAAAACAGAAATGCCGTTGAGAGAACTAATGAGAAATTTTTTTGATGAATTAAAAAGAGTTTCTTCTGGATATGCTTCTTTGTCCTATGATATAAAAGAAATGAAAAGTGCAGATGTGGTTAAGTTGGAGGTTTTAATTGCAGAAGAATTAGTCCCAGCTTTTTCTAAAGTTGTTTCAACCAAAAGGGCTGAAGAAGAAGCAAAAGAAATTGTTGAAAAATTATATGAATATTTACCTAGACAAATGTTTAAAACAAAAATACAAGCATCAGCACAGGGTAGAATAATTTCTTCAAAAACTTTATCCGCAATGAAAAAAGACGTTACTGGTTATCTATATGGCGGAGATATAACAAGAAAAATGAAACTGAGAGAAAAACAAAAGAGGGGGAAAAAGAAATTGCTAAAGAGAGGAAAAGTAAATATTCCTACCAAGGTCTTCTTTGATATCCTTAAATCAAAATGATGAAGATTGTCATTAGGCGATAATCTTCATCATTTTGATCGTCACATCTTAAATACAGAGTATTTGAGATATTGGGTTAAGAAGAATGAAACCAAACATTTTTGTTTGGCTCATAATTATCATTTGGGTATAATAAAATTTAATTTTTAAAATATAGGAGCGTATAATAAAACCATACTTATAATTACTAAAATTGTAATAACAATCCAGATTTTTTGCACAATTTTTCTGCCTTTCTTTCCAAACATAATTTAAAGATTATATAATAATACACAACAAGTATAACAAAAATGCGTGACTTTATAAAGAAAAAGAAATATTATAAAATTTTATATTCAAGGATTATATTGTTAATACTTATTATTTTAACAGTAATTTTTGCAAAGGGAGCATGGAATGTTTATAAAAAAGAAAGAATTACAGACGAAAATTTAATTAATGCAGAAAGAGAACTTGCCAGTATAAAAGAAAGAGAATATTTTCTTAACACTCAGATAGGTACAGCAGGAACACAAAAGGGAATAGAAAAAGAATTAAGAATAAAATTTGACATTGTAAAAGAAAGCGAAAAAGTTATCATAATTGTGGATAAAGAAAAAAATACAGAAAAAAATAATATAGAAAGTAAAATAAGTTTTTGGAATTGGATTAAAGATATTTTTAAATAGATTTCTAAAATTTAATAACCGAGTTACTAAAAAGAATTTTTAAAGTCCGATACCAAAATTTTTGTATCAAACTAAACATTTACGCTATGGCGTAGATGTAAATCATAACAAAATCTATTCTCTAATTGTAGCGAATTAGAGAATGAAAAATTAATTATTTTTGTATTCAATCATTCAATTGAATGGTTGAATGAGATAAAAAATAAAAAACTATTTTCTAATTTAATTAAATAGTCGAATAGTTTTAAAAATATAAATCGCAAACACTTCATATTTGTTTTTTTGTGCGGGATACGGGAATTGAACTCGTGCCTCAACCTTGGGAAGGTCGCATTCTACCACTAAACTAATCCCGCGAACAAATTTACAAAATATACTCTATTATGCCACAAAAATATTATTTTTAAAGTTCCAGATGTTTTTTATGATGATATAATTATTCAATATTATTATTTAATTTTTGAAAGATAATTATGGAAAACCAAAACAACAAAAGAGTATCTATTTATTCAACGCCGATGTGTCCTTATTGTGAAATGGCAAAAGATTTTTTTGGTGAAAATAATATAGAATTTACTAATTATGATGTTTCTACTGATGTTGAAAAAAGAAAAGAAATGATTGAAATAACAGGACAAATGGGAGTTCCTGTAATAGTAATTGATAAACAAACTATTGTTGGTTTTAACGAAGATAAACTAACCAAATTGTTGGATTTATAAAAATTAAAAATACAAGAAAACAAAAAGAACACCTAAAAAGGTGTTCTTTTTTATTATGTGCTCAGGGCCAGAATATTGCCACAAATCACTAAGTATTTTAGAAATATAAAATTTCTAAAATACAAAGTGTTTGCGGCCCCACCTCGTTTGTTTTTTGCTTCGCTCAAAACATGACTGCGGTCTTCGATTCTGGACACAAACAAATAAATTTGTTTGTTTCCTTCGCACAAAAACATCGGCATAAAGCCGATGTTTTTTATTGTGCTCAGGGCCAGAATCGAACTGGCGACCCCCTGCTCTTCAGGCAGATGCTCTAACCAACTGAGCTACCTGAGCAAAAAACATTGTGGATGAAAAATGCCATTATAGACATTTTTCATTTAAATTTAAATTTACACTATTTATTAGATGATTCAATGCTCTATTTAACAACATCAACACCAGAGTTATTTGGAACATTTGGAATTGAATCACTAACACTTTTTATTTTTTGAATGTTAGTCATTACGGTTTTATAGACATCAATAATTTTATCTGTGTACGGTTGAATAAAATAATATAAACTTGTTGCAAGCCCAAGTACTATTAACCAGTATATTACTCTAAATATACGGTCATAAATAACAGACCTCCTCATTTTTTTTAAAATATTGTTGTTTTCTTCAGAAAGTTTGTATGTTTCTTCCAACAACTCTTTTTCGTCTTTTGGCATTAATAAAATTATATCAAAAACTTAAAAAAAACCAAACTTGTGATATAGTTTTAATATAAATAGAAGTTTTTGAGCATTGTCTTTGTAGTTAAATGGATATAACAACTCCGTCCTAAGGAGTAATTACAGGTTCGATTCCTGTCGAGGACACAAAATTGCGAGTTATTTTGTGTTTGAGAGAAAGCAAATTTATTTGCTTTCGTACAGGAATCGAAAGGATTTTCCATGTTTTTGACCAGCTTTAGCTGGGAGAAAACAGGAAAATCACCAGCGAGTGTAGCTCGAGATTCCTGTCGAGGACACAAAATTGCGAGTTATTTTGTGTTTGAGAGAAAGCAAA
>JBBTPZ010000003.1:35567-42259 GCA_038065915.1 Patescibacteria group bacterium | reverse complement strand
AACAGGAAAATCACCAGCGAGTGTAGCTCGAGATTCCTGTCGAGGACACAAAATTAAAAATACCAACTTTTGCTGGTATTTTTTGAAAGTTTAACTTCTTGTCTTTACTTTTAATTTTGTTTGTTTTCCTTTGTCTATTTTAGGCAATCTAATTGAAAGTAAACCGTGATTTTCTTCAGCTTCTGCCTCTTCAACTTCAATTTCAGCGGGCAACATTATTGTTCTTGAAAATGAACCCCAGTATAGTTCCTTATGAAAATAATCTTCAGTTGCTATATCTTCCGGTTCTTTTCTTTCACCCCTTATACTAACCATCTCTCTTGTTATAGATATATCCAAATCTTCCGGTCTTACACCGGCAACCATTGTGTGGATAACTATTTCTTCCGATTTGTTATAAACATCCACTGTAAGTTGATATTCTTCTTTTTCGTTTCCAACCCAATTTTTTTCATTGTTCTCTTCTTTTTCAACATCATCATCAACGTTAATTGTTCCCGTTAATCTCTCAAAAAATGATCCTTTTTTTTTCATAAATATTTGTCCCGTGGAACATGATGCTAAAGCATCATATTCCACGGAGTGAATTTTAAACTCATAATAATCTATTTTCTTTGTTTATATTCTTGGGACGAATTCTTTTAACTTTTTCAAAAAGTAATATTAAAATCACAATTGCGAACCAAACCAACCCAAACACCAAAAAGATATTTTCATTGCCATTACTAATTATAAGTAAATTAAAAATAGAGTGCAATGTTATTGATAGAATAAGTCCTATAAATAAATATATTTTTTTTGCCAAAGCGCTTTTATAGAAAGACAGGCCTATAAATAATCCGACAACCCCAGAAGTTAATGTGTGTAAAACCGTAGCTCCCATAAATCTCATATTTCCAGCAACTATGCTTTCTAATATACCAGTTTCAGAAATCAAAAAAAGAACATTTTCAAGGGCGGCAAATCCAAGCGCTGTCGTTATTAAATAAACAAGGCCATCTATTGGCTCATCCATATCGTGTTTTCTCAAAGATGTAAAATAAGATGCCAGATATTTAAAAATTTCTTCAATGGCAGACCATAATATAATCATCACAGATGCGCTAACCAAAATGTAATCTTCAACAAATTTTTCTGCAGACAATGCCAACAATACTGCGACAAAACCTCCTAAAAATGTTAGCGCTATCAAACCTTTTGGTTCAGGTCTTTTTTTGTCTTCTCTTAACCAAAACCAAAGCCAAAATAAAGCGGGTATAATTCCACCAACCAGAGCAATAATTATTGTTTGAAAATTCATAAATTTAAAAAATTAAATTTTTGGCCACTCTTCCACCATCAAAATTTTTCCATTTTTATTCCACGGAGCATTCTGCCAAATTTCTTCTGTAATAAATGGCATAAAAGGATGGAGCATTTTTAAACTTTCTTTCAAAATATGGATTAAAGTCCATTGAGAAGATAATTTTTCTTTTTCGTCAAAACTTTTAATCTTATTTTTACTTTCCTCAATTATCACATCGGCAAATCTATGCCAAAAATAATGATAAAGTTTTTCTCCAGCCAAATAAAACTTAAAATTATCCATATCTTTTTTAACATCTTTTTTTAGCCCTCCCAATTCGTCAAGGTATTTCTTATCAGAATCGACGATTTTACTTGGAAGCTCAGCTTCCAAGTCAGAATCAAAATCTTCAGTATTTGAAAAAACAAACCTAGAAACGTTCCAAATTTTGTTAGCAAAATGTTTATATGCTTTTATTTTTTCATCATTTATTATCAAATCATTTCCAGGACCGATCCCGACAATCGTAGCCATTCTTAAAGCATCCGCTCCATATTTATTTATTGCTTCAATCGGGTCAATTGCGTTGTCCAACGACTTGCTCATCTTTCTTCCTTTTTCATCGCGAACAAGCCCGTGTAAATAAACTTTTTTAAACGGAATATCTTCAAGTAAAAATCCTGACATTAAAATCATTCTTGCAACCCAAAAGAACAAAATATCATAACCGGTCTCAAGAACACTTGTTGGATGAAATGTTTTTAAATCATTTGTTTCTTCGGGCCACCCGAGTGTAGAAAATGTCCAAAGCCCAGAAGAAAACCAAGTATCAAGAGTGTCTGGATCTTGTTCCCAATTCTCAATATCTTTTGGTGCCTCAACTCCAACATAAACGTTTTCCTTTTCATCTGCGTCCATCGGCGTTTTTTTATCTGCGTTCATCTGCGTTCTGCGCCAAGCAGGAATCTGATGCCCATACCAAATCTGTCTTGAAATACACCAATCGCGCAGATTATCAATCCAATGATAATATACCTTTTCAAATCTGTCAGGAATTATTTCAATTTGTCCCGATTCAATGGCATTTTTCATAACTTTCTTTAAAGAAACTTCTTGTTCTGTTTTTAATCCTTTTAATTTACTATTTTTTAATTTAAATTTTTTATTTACATCAACAAACCATTGTAAAGATGGTAGTGGTTCAATCGGAGAATTACATCTATAACAAATTGAAAGATTATTGTTTATTTCTTCCTCTTTTTCTAATAATCCATTCTTTTTCAAATATTCTATAACCTTTTCTCTCGCGTCTTTTATTTTTAATCCAGAATATTCTGTTCCGGCTTCATCTGTTATTCTTGCATATTCGTCAATCACTTTTATTACAGGTAAATCATTTTTTTGAGCAACTTCATAATCAATATGACTATGAGCTGGAGTTATTCCAACGGCGCCAGTTCCGAATTCTGGGTCAATATTTTTATCTACAATTATTTTTATTTTTAAATTAGGTCCTCCTGCAAATTTTTTAATTTCAAATTCCTTTCCGATATATTTTTTATATCTTTTGTCATTTGGGTTTACAGCGACAGATGTGTCGCCCAACTTTGTTTCAGGACGAGTGGTTGAGATATAAATAGGGAAGTCAGCAGAATATTTAAATGTATAAAACCTTGCTTTTTGTTCCTCATGTTCAACCTCATCGTCTGAAAGAGTTGATTGACATTTTGGACACCAATTAACGATTCTATATCCACGATAAATCAATCCCGCTTCATACATTTGTTTAAATGCTGTACGAACTGCTAAATTTCTTTTCTCATCAAGCGTGAATGCTTCGCGGGACCAATCTAAAGAGGCCCCCATTTTTTTTGTCTGATTAATTATTGTGTCTTGGCTATTTTTTGCGTAATTGCTCACTCTTTTTAAGAATCCTTCACGGCCTAAGTCGTGTCTGTTCTTTTTTTCTTTCTTATAAATTTCTTTTTCTACCTTTGATTGTGTTGCAATTGCTGCGTGGTCAGTACCCGGTACCCATAATGTTTTTTTGCCAAGCATTCTGTTATAGCGAACCATTATATCTTCTATTGCGAGCATTATTGCGTGCCCCGTGTGAAGATTGCCTGTAACGTTTGGAGGTGGAAGTACAATTGAAAATGTTTCATCGCTTACTGTCTTGCTATCAACCCGAGAATGACCGTCCTTGGGACGGAAATAACCACTCTTTTCCCAGAGCTTATATATATTTTCTTCAGTTTCTTTTGAATCGTATGGTTTTAAGAATTTTTTATTCATCCCGTTAGAGATAGAGAGTCTTGAACTCTCGTAGGTTATTTTAATAATTTAAACCTTTTACTTTTTAATTATTCTCGCTGTTTGTTTATATTCCCGTTATTCCATTTAATCTCTAACGGGACAAGTATAAAAATAATAACATTTTTTGATGAATTATGGAAAAAATCTATTTTTCAGTTTCTGTATAGTTTAATATGGTTATTTTTTAAATGAATTTTGGTTGATTTTACAAAAGTTTTACAACGTTTCCAAATTTTATAAAAATTGCAAAATATTTTTTTACATTATTGAATTAATTCAATCGCCTCATAATTTTTAGGAGCGATTCTTGTTCTCAACAAAAGCCCCCTATTTGTTCTGAACAAACAATGATATAGATAGTCCTTTTTTTGATGTCAAAATGTCTTATTTAACCCTAAGGTGAGATATATACATCATCTGTGGATGATTAGAGTGAATTAGAGTTATCTTTTAGGGATCTGAATAATTTTTGAAGATAATTTTTTCCCCGTCTATTACGCCGGGGTTTTTATTTTTAAACAGATCTTTTGTGCTTGACATTTTTATTTTTTAAGAGTATCCTAAAAAAGAAAGTTCAATAAAATTTATATTAACTAGGAGAAAAAATGTCAAAGCCAACAAAGAATATCATTTGTTTTGTGTCAGATGTTTTAGGCATTAAAATTAAATTTGTTTTTATAAACAAAGAATTGACCAAACTCGAAAAAGAGACGTTAGAACCTTCAGTGTGGGAAGTATGCAGAAATCTATTTATCTCTAATTTTAGAGCAACGATCGTGATAACCGCGGATCGCTCTGAAGTAGAATCAATGTTTTTCAAAATATCTCTTAAGTTTTATAGTTTCAGATACAAACACGAATCTAACTACATAAACACGCCGTCCACCTTTTTGGTAGCTACGAATGCCTTAGATAATATGTCAAATGAATTACAGAAATTGAATTATAAGAGAGTCTTAAACAGCCTTGCAAAAGATCTTGAAGACCCAAAAGTATAAAATTCCTTTAATGTATCGGATCTTAAAGTTTTCTTCAACCCGCAATTCGTTAGAATTGCGGGCTTTATTTTTTTGTCTTTATATTCTCTTATTCGTGAGAATAAGAGAATAGTGATATAATTTTTTATATATAATAATGAGTGGTAATTATTATTTAAAATTATATTTATGAAATATCAAGAAATAGAAAAAAATTACAAAGTGTTGGCTAACAGAAGAAGAATTGCTATCATTCATTTTTTGTATAAAAAAAATAGAGCGAGAGTCAGTGATATTTCTGAAGATATTAAATTATCTTTCAAGTCCACCTCAAGGCACTTGCAAGTTTTAAAAGCAATCGGGATGATTGATAGTGAACAAATGGGTTTGGAACAATATTATTATTTAACCGACAGAAACAATCTTTTCATTAAACATCTTTTGGTTTTTATCTAATATTTTTTTTGGTTCGTACCTAAAAACTTTTTTGTGTTTTATTTTCTCATATTTTAATCTATTCTCTTATTCGTGCGAATAAGAGAATAGATTAAATACTATGCGATATTCTTAGATTAGATTAAACGCAGAAACGGGGAGATGATTATAATAAACAAAAGTAAAGTTAAAAATAATCTATTTTACAATTTTAGATTTCCTTGAGCTGAGAGATTTTTAAAATTGTTTGAAGTTTTTTTATTTTCCACTCCTATTGACGGGCAAGTTAAATATCTAAAGTATCCAGCGATTCCTATCATCACCGCATTGTCGGTCGAAAGAGAATTTTCTGGTAGCATTAATTTTATATTTTGTTTTTCTGCAAGTTTTGTAAATTCTTGTCTGATTTGTTTATTTGCAACAACGCCCCCACCAATTATCAAAGTTTTAGCATTATATTTTTGCAATGCTTTTTTTGTTTTTGAAATAAGAACATCAACAACAGCATCTTCAAACTCTCTGGCAATTTCCTTTTTGATCCTATTTGTAAGTTCTGGCAATTTTTTAATTTTATATAGCACGGAAGTTTTTAATCCCGAAAATGAAAAATCAAAATTATCTGAATTTATCATTGGTCGGGGGAACCTGAAAGTCGCAGATGAACGCAGATTAGACGCAGATTTACGCAGACAGGGTGCTGACTTATGCAAGTTTTCATCCGCGTTTATCTGCGATTTTTTATCTGCGTTAATCCGCGACATTTCGGCTAAAGCCGAAATGTAGGGACCACCAGGATAGGGGAGTCCAAGCATTCTTGCAACCTTATCAAATGCCTCACCAACGGCATCATCTCGTGTTTGTCCTATAATTTCATAATCTAACCAATCTTTAATTAAAACCAGTTCTGTATGTCCGCCACTTATTAAGAGTGAAATCATTGGAAATTGTCTCCCTTCGGGAGATCTGCCGTAGGTAGAGAGATTAGAAATTGGAAATTTATTTTTTTCGTGCATAAGCACGGAAAAAATGTGTCCCTCCATATGGTTTATTGGTATAAGAGGTTTGTTCCAAGCGATCGAAAGGGCTTTTGCAAAATTAAGTCCAACCCAAAGCGCAGGTTCAAGCCCGGGGCCATATGTTACAGCAATTGCGTCAATATTAGGTATTTCAATTTTTAATAATAATTCTTTTAATTTTTCAAAAAGTCCCGATTCTCGTTCTAAAATTTTTTCTATTTCTTTAATTTTTACATCACTTATTTTACTTGGAAGCTCAGCTTCCAAGTGGAATCCAAATTGTTTTAATGTGTTTTCTAAAAGTGGAACTAAATTTTTTGCGTGTTCACGTTTTGCAAGAGAAGGGAACACACCACCATATTCTTTATGAATTTCAATTTGAGATAACAATGAATTTCCAAGTATTTTAAAACTCGGATTTTCAAAACCACCGTTTGCTTCAACAATAGCAACAGCGGTTTCATCACAAGATGTTTCAATAGATAAAATTTTCACGATTTTATAAAACCCTCACAAAACTAAAAAAATAAATAAATTTATTTTTTCTTAACGTTTTCTTTTTAAAATCTCATTTTAAAAAACACGGGGTTTTAAATTGCTTCGCAATATATAAAACCCTCACAAAACTAAAAAAATAAATAAATTTATTTTTTCTTAACGTTT
>JBBTPZ010000003.1:0-35467 GCA_038065915.1 Patescibacteria group bacterium | reverse complement strand
TGTGACTCTACGGGGAATCGGACCCCGATTCCAGGCTTGAAAAGCCTGTGTCCTAACCGTTAGACGATAGAGCCAAATAAACATAAATTTAAAAACAACTTACCAAATTCGATCCGACTTTTCAAAAGCCCGTGTTCGCTATCCTCTAATTTGGTTAGACGATAGAGCCAAATCTAAAAACTTAAAACCACGCATAAAAATATATCATTTTTTGTCTAAAAAGCAAAAAATGATAGTATTTAAATCACGGAGGGTTGGCAGAGTGGTCTAACGCGCCGCACTCGAAATGCGGTTGGGGAGTAATCCCCTCAGAGGTTCAAATCCTCTACCCTCCGCATTTTTGCGCGTATAGCTCAGGTGGTTAGAGCGTTACATTGACATTGTAGAGGCCTCTGGTTCAAGTCCAGATACGCGCACAAAGTAAGTACAAAATTAAATTATTTTTATTTTTTTGAAAGATATAGATAAATATCTTCCAACGCTTTTATAGCGTCACCTGCAGCAATGTTGTTTTGATGATATAAACCATTAGAACAATCGCCGGCAGACCATACACCTTCAGTAGAAGTTCTTTGATTTTTAGGGTCAACAATTATTTGATTATAATTATCTAAATTGACTATTTCCTTTGCAAAAAACGTAGTTGGTTCACTTCCAATTTCCACAAAAATCCCTTGAGTTTTTATTTCTTCTTCTCTGTTCGTTTTTGTATTTTTACAAACAAGTGATTCAACAAATTTTCCACCTTTTATTTCAATTATTCTCGAACAGGAAACATTTCTTACTTTTTCGTTTGAAAGAATTTTTTCAACAATAATTTTATCTGCACGTGGTCTATCTTCATCATAAAGTAATGTGACACTTTTTGTATATGCGATTAGTTGTGCCGCCGTTTCAAATCCTGAATTGCCTCCGCCAACCACTACAACATCCATTCCTGTAAAAATAGGTCCGTCACAAGTTGCACAATATGTGATTCCCTTATTTTCAAATTTTTCCGCTCCAGGAACGATAAGTTTTTTTCTCTTACTACCTGTCACAATCAGAATTGTTTTTGTTTCATAAATGTTATTCGCGGTTTTTATTGTGAAGTTGTTTTCATTTTTTTTTATATCACTAACAAATTCTTTTTTTATGTCTAAAACATCATCGGCGTATGCCATAATGTGTTCTTCTAATTTTTTTGAAAATTCTTTTCCAGAAATAGATTTAGAACCTATCCAATTTTGAATATCCGCCGAAACAGAACTTTGACCTCCAAAAGAGTCGGTTATCAAAAGTGTTTTTAGTTTTTTTCTTGAGGCATAAACGGAAGCGGCCGAACCCGCCGGTCCACCACCAATTATTATTAAATCGTATAACATTTTATTTCATAAAATGCGCAGATTGACGCAGAACATACGCAGATCAACGCAGATAACTCATAATTGAATTGAATTATATCATAATTTAGAGATTAAAATAAAAAACACCCCAGTAGGGCATTTTTTATAAAAATATTACTTGTCCCGTAGTGAGCTTTGCTCTACTACTGGGATGGATTCAAAAGACCGAAATAGAATTAAAAACTAGCACGATTCTTCAAAACTTCATTTGGAAGTTTTGAAGTTAGGTCTTTTGAATTTATTTTTTTCTTCTCAAAAACGCTGGAACTGCGCCCCAATCATCTTCTTCATCATCGTTTTTATTGTCTTTCTCTGTTTTTTTAATATTTTCCTTATTTTCAATTTTGTTTTCTGCTTTCTTTTCTTCGCGTTCCTTTTCATCCATTTTGGCCTTTGTTGTTTCTTGCATAGGAAATCCTTTATCCATTTTATTTAAATCTTTTGAAGAACCAAATTGGAATAATGATTTACCACCATGGGTTACTTGATTTTCTGGAAATCCAGAAGCAATTACTGTGATTTTAATTTCATTTTTCTTTAACCTCTCATCTTTTATTGCTCCGAATATAACTTTTGCATCCGGGTCAATTGATTCTGTTATTACTTTGGCCGCTTCTTGGATTTCATTCATTGTTAAATCATCTCCACCTGCTATTGCGAACAAAACGCCTTTTGCGCCATTTATTGATACATCAAGAAGTGGAGAATTAATAGCCGCCTTTGCCGCTTCAACGGCCCTGTTTTCTCCGGATGCTTTTCCAACACCCATAAGCGCCGAACCCGCGTTTTCCATGATTGCTCTTATATCCGCGAAGTCAACATTTATTATTCCGGGAGTTGTAATTAAATCAGAAATTCCTTCAACAGCTTCGTGTAAAATTTCATCGCACATTTTAAAAGCATCTTTTGCGGTTGTATGTTTTTCGATGTTTGTTAATAATTTATCATTTGGTATTACAATTAGTGCATCAACTTCTCTTTGTAGATTTTCTAATCCAGAATTTGCTAACCTCATTCTTTGAGCTCCTTCAAAGAAAAATGGTTTTGTTACAACCGCAACTGTCAATGCCCCAATTTCTTTTGATGTTTTGGCGATAATTGGACTTGCTCCTGTTCCTGTCCCACCTCCCATTCCGCAGGCGATGAAAACCATATCCGCGCCTTTTAATGCTTCCAACATTTCTTCCTTAGTTTCTTCAGCGGCTCTTTGTCCTAGTGTTGTATTCATTCCAGTTCCGAGTCCTTTAGTTAGATTTTTCCCGATATGTATTTTCTTTTTTGCCTTTGAATGATGAAGGTCTTGGGTATCCGTATTAACTGCTATAAATTCAACACCTTCTAAACGAGATTCTATCATGTGGTTTACGGCATTTTTTCCAGAGCCACCAACTCCTACAACTTTTATTCTGGCAAATGTTTCTACTTTAGGTTCAATTTTTTTAGACATGTTTTTATTACCCGAGGGCTTAATTAATTTTCTTATATTTTATTATTCAAAATGTAGCACAAAAGTAGAGAAAAGAAAAACACTTGACAAAAAAATTATATTTGATGTATTTAGCTTTAAATTTGAGGTTTTTAAGGTCATGTTTGAAACAAAAAAAAACATTTTTTATGTTCTTTTTTATTATAAACATAAACTAAATAAATCACGGTAATATTTGTTTAATCCAAGATATTAGATTGTTTTTTGTATTTTTTGCTATACGAATTCCAACTGATTCTCCTTCATCTGTAAACCCGAGGACACATAATCCGTATGCAACCGTCCAATATGAATCCTTAATTTGTATTTTTGAATCCGCAGGATATTTTATTTGAGCTATTTTTGAAGGAAGTTTTAATGTTGCTTTTGCGAGGTCTTCAGTTGTTGAAATTCCTGAACCACCACCGGTTATAATTATACCAGCAGGCAATAATCCATTTCTGTGAATTTTTTTGAGATGGGAATCTATCATTTCAAATATGTCAGTTAATCGCGCCATAATTATTTCATCCAACTTTCTCTTTGAAAAATCAGTTCTTGTTAACGCCCCGAGTTTTATTTTTTCCGCTTCTTCTAATGGAATTTTCAATCCAAGCGCTATGTCATTTGTTATATGTGTGGAACCTATCGGGAAAATTTTTATAGAAATAGGAATATTATTATCGTAAACAATTATTGATACTGTTTCCGAACCAATATTTGCTAATACGACGCCAGCAATTTTCTGCGCTCTTGAAATAGCGACCAAACTTGCCGCTATTGGTGCGGCAACCACGTCTTCAACTTCTATACCACTTTCTTCAACAGCTTGCACTAAATCTTGAAAATGTTGGTCAAGACAAGTTACAAAAAGTGTACTAACTTCAAATTTTATTCCTTTCATTCCGATAGGTCTTCCCAAAACAGTTTTCCCGTCAATTTTGTATGAAAGAGGAATAGTGTGGATTATTTTTTTGTTTGTAATTTCTTGATGTGGAATATTTTTTTCGCTTGATTCTATCGCTTTATCTATATCCATATCAGTTATTTCACTGTCTCCTCTTGATATCATTGCTGAACCATTTGAAACCAAGCTATCCAAACTTATTCCTCCTGTTGAAATATATGCTTTTTTGATTTTTACTTTTGATGATTTTTCTGCCTGGTCTACTGCTTTTCTCAAACTACTTTTTACATCATTTATATTTATTATATATCCATATCTAAGACCGCGTGATTCAGAAAAACCAAGACCAATAATTGAAGGCAATTTTGAATCCTTTTTTTCATATTCAGCAACCACAACTTTTATGTTGTATGTTCCTATATCTATTCCTGTTATTATGTTTCTTGACACGGTAAAACAAGAAAACAAAAAAGCTAAAAAACAAAAAAGCAAAAATAATTTTTATTAGACCAATCCTTTATTTTTTGATTTTAAATTTTTTCAAGATTTTTTGTTCCTTGCTCTCCATTTTACTACTATGTTCGTAACCTTTCAAATGAAGCAAACTGTGTATAAATAGGTATTTTAGGAAATTGTTAAAATTATACCCATTAATCTTGCTTTGTTTTTTTGTTTCGTTTATATTTATAAAAATTTCACCGTCATTATCCGTGAGAGAAAAACTCAAAACATTCGCTTTTTTGTCTTTTTTTCTATATTTTTTGTTTAATTTTTTAGAAAGCTTATCTCCTATAAAAACCAAACTCAAATTATAATTTTTACCGACAACTTCATTTTTTAAATTAACAAAAGGCAATCTGCTTATAGCCAGATTGCCTTTTATAGTTTTTGTTATGCTAAATTTTTCGTCATTAGGCATCAATGTTTTGTTTTTCCCCGGAGCGATTGTCAGGAAGTTTACCAAATCTAATTAATTTCTCTATTTCTATTTTTCTTTTTATTGAACGAAGGGCTTGTTTTTTTCTGGTGAATTTTGATGCATCTCTAGTTTTATAACGAATTGCTCTAACTTTTTTTATAACACCAGAAGAACGAACACGCTTAGTAAACCTCCTCAAAAGATTCGCATTACTTTCATTTTCATTTCCTATTATTTCTATATTTATCATACAGTTTGACAGATTATCATATTAAGAATTATTTAACAACCTGTTTTAAATAAATAGGTAAATGTTCAATGCTTATTGATTCTTGTGCATGTGTTTCCATATTTCTTACGATAACAAATTTTTCCCTCACCTCTTTTACGCCCATTATTATTGTGTGTGTAACATGTGTGTCTTCTGCATTAGCCATTTGTTTTATTAGTCCATCCTCAATTATGGACTGTAGTATTGGAATATTTCTTCTTCTAAGATTTTCTATTATATATAAACTTTGAAGTCGTGCTTCGTGGCCAACATGTACAAAATAAATTTTTTTATCACAGTTTTTATTTAGGCAGTGATTATTTTTAGGAATTTTTTTAGTATTTAATAAATTTAAAGAAGTATAAACGGAAGGCATTTTTTTCTTGCTCTTCATATTTTTCAAAAGGTGTTCATATCTTTCTCCTTTGGCTAAAATACTTTCATCTTCAAGATTTTCGCTTCGTCCCATTTTTTTTATTTGAAATATTATATTTGGGAGTCCTTCATTGTTGTCATGAGAGATTAAATTGCTATTAATTTTATATGGAATATTTGTAGATTCAAGATATTCCAGTATCTCTTTAAAATGTCTTATTTGGTCGTCATTCAAATACGAAATTGGTTTCGGCGCGTCTTCTTTTAGGAGAGTACATTTTTCACTTTTACAACCGAATATTTTAAATATATTTTTTTCGTACCTATTCTTACAGCCAGAACAAATAAAATCAATATTTTTTTTGTAATAGTAATGTATGTCTCTCAAGAAAGTTGAAAAAGAACGATTGTCTCCTAAACTATTTATATCAACGAAAATATCTTCATACCCGTAATCATTTAATATGGACATCGATGTTTGAATAATCAATGCTTCCGCAATACTTTTTTTTGTATTAAAAACACTAAGACAAAATTCTTTATCTTCTAATTTATCAACTTTTATATTATAAAACATTGAATAATCAGAATTTGGTACTTTGTTTTCTAAATAAACACCCTGTATCAGATTTCTTTCATTTTGTGTTATGCAATCTTTCCAAGAACTGCATTTTTTATCATAAACTGGATTTATTGGTTTAAATCCATAATAGTCAGCAATAGAAATAGCCGTTTCAAAAGGTTTTATTTGTTGAGCCCTTAAAATACCTTGTTTTGTTTGCCAGCCAGTTGACCGTATTATTTGTTTTTGCATTTTGTGTTAATAATTATTTAACAGGGTAAGCACAAAATAACCACTTGTTTAATTTAAAATTTATCCGGCAATACCCCAATCTTTTTTATTGGAAATAGTTGTAAAAATGTTTTTCCAACGATAAATTTTTTATTCAACGGACCCCAAATTCTAGAATCTGAACTGGCATTTCTGTTATCTCCCATAACAAAATATTCGTTTTCTCCCAGTTTTTTTACCATATTATTATTTCCACTATTTGCTATATAAGTTTCTTCAAGTTTAAAACCTTCAGGGTATTTTAAATTTTTTATAAAAACATCCGAGCCAATCATTTCAACCGTTTCATTTGGAAGACCTATTATTCTTTTTATGAAAAATTTTGTTGTGTCGTTCGGATATTTAAATATTATCACCTGCTGTCTTTGTGGCGTGCTAAGTTTGTAGGATACTTGGTCAACAATTAAATAATCCCCATTTTCAAATGTTGGACTCATAGATTCGCCAAAAACTATAAATGGCTGTGCAATAAAAACACGAATTGGCACGACAACAAACACTACGAGGAGAACAACAGTAATTATATCTTTAATGAATCCTCCTTTTTTTTCTGGCGGAAGAACTTTTTCATTAAAATTTTCTGTTTCCATGCGTGTATTTTATTCTTAAATATCATTTGATACAAGGGCAAAATTATGTCATAGACATGATTTTGCCCTGAAATGTAAAATGTAAATCTCCCTGCCTGCGGTAGGCAGGAAAATGTAAAATGATAATCCCTTCGGGAGATCTCCCGTAGGTAGACAATGTAAAATGTTAAAGTTATTGGACAAATTTTCTTTTAGAAAATTTGCAACTGATTGTTTGTTCGTCCTTGGCGAACTCCACAACTTTGCACTTTGATATTTGCATTTTCAATTTTAGTGTGTGATATAATATCACACACTATGAATTATATTATCGTTGGTTTAGGAAACCCGGGCAAAGAATATATAAAAACAAGACATAATACCGGCAGAATAGTGCTTGATTATTTTGCTAATAAAAATAATTTTGACGAATTTGAGAAAGATAAAAAAACAAACGGGCTTTTAACAAAAGAAAAAATGGGAAAGTCGGGTATAATTCTTGTTAAACCGGAAACATTTATGAACAAATCCGGTGACTGTGTTTCAAAATTTATTAAGAGTAAAAAAGATGCGCTTGGACTTGTGGTAATACACGATGACTTAGATTTAAGAATGGGAAAATTTAAAATTTCTTTTAACAAAGGTTCGGCGGGACACAGAGGTCTTGAGTCAATAATTAAAAAAATAAAAACAAATGAATTTACTCGTGTGCGTGTCGGAATTTCGCCAACGACTCCAAGTGGAAAAATAAAAAAACCAATAGGGGAGAAAAAAATTCTGGATTTTATAATAGGGAAGTTTAGTAAGAAAGAAGATGAAATTATGAAAAAAGTTATGAAAGAAGTTTCCGAAGCGTTGGAGACAATAATTACAGAAGGGAAGGATAAGGCGATGAATATGTTTAATTAAATTCAAAACCTCTGGGAGAGGTTTTGAATCCATAATATTTTTTAAAATCATCCCAGTTAAATTTCCAGCGATTGAACCGCTGGAAATTTAAAATTAGCGCCTATTTATACTTAAAACAAACATATTGACAAAGTATGGTCTATAGTGCTATAATATATGTAGCTCAGTTAGTTCTTTGAGCATTAAATAATTTTTTCAAAACAGACTAGGTCGGAAGACCAAGGAGGAACAAATGTCTGAGATATCATTTCAAAATATTTTTTGGATGACATACTATGTTGTCCTATCGTTAGCTATCATTTTTTTTATTTGTAAATTGGGTTTATTTTTCTTCAGAAAACAAATGAAAAAAATGAAGAAAGAAAAAGAGAGAAAAGAAAACTTGGATTATGTTTTTAATTGGATTATCTCTCTTTATCACAATGCAAGTGTTAAAAAAATAGTGAATGAGATATTTCGAAGTTTTCCACAACATGTTAAAACTTTCTTACCAAATACCCATCAAGCATATCTTAGTTATACACTCTCGTCATCAAGATATGTTAACAGGAATGATTTAAAAAATCTGATTCTCCTCTGTGTATCTTGTGAGTCTCAAAAAATTAAAAAAATTTTTGATGTAGAGAAAAAAATTCAGAATATACTTGCCAAAGTAAAGGAAGGCAAGGAAAAAATCAAAGAATCTGAATTTTTATCTTACGCTTCTTTAGTTCAAGAAAAAGAATTAGAGAAAACGAGGATAGAAGAATTAGGTAAAAAAATTATTTCTCTCGGATTGTTGGAAGAAAATTTTTTGAAGGAGTTTAAAGAATTTATTCTTCTTTATAATCCGGAAGAAGAGGAGAAAGAAACAGAAAGAAAAAACCCCAATATCATGGGGCCAGAAGATGGAGATTAGAATATAACTTAAGGTCGCGCTCACGCGCGACCTTTTATAATAAAAATCCTCACTTGGAAACTCGGTTTCCAAGTGGGGATTTCTTGTTTTGTTTCAGTAATTTTAAGATTTTGTGATTTTCTGGTTTTCATGTCCCGCCAATGCTAACGCCATCTTCCTTTCTTTCGGTTCAAACACAGTTATTGAGAATTTATATTTTTTACCAAGTTCAAGTTTTTGTTTCAATTCTTCTTCAGATGCAAATTCTGAAATATGTACCAATCCTGCGATTCCTTCTTCAATACTTGCGAGTGCTCCATGTTTGTTGAATTTAATTATCACACCTTCAACCTCTTTTCCTTTTTCATATTTTTTTTCTGCCTCATCCCAAGGATTTTTCTTCAATGCTTTTATTGATAAAGAAATTTTATCACTTTTGATTTCTATTATTTTTGCTCTCACAACTTCTCCAACCTTGAATAGATTTTTTGGATTTTCAACCAAACCCCAATCAAGTTCAGAAATATGAACAAGCCCTTCAAGTCCTTCTTCAATCTTTACGAAAACACCAAAGTCAACAATTCCAGTTATTTGTCCTTCAACTTCGTCATTAACATTATATTTTTCTACCATATCAATTTTTTCATTTTGTTCCGGTGTTCTTTCGGAAAATATCAACTTACCCTCTTTTGGCGACACGGAAATTATTGACACAGATAATTTTTGTCCCACCAAATTTTTCAATTCTGATAAAATTTTATCTTTTTCCCCGTCCTCAACTCTTGGATAATGTTCTGCATTAAGTTGTGACGCCGGCAAAAACCCCTGAAGCCCCTTCCATTCAAGCATAAGTCCGCCTTTGTTTGCTTCTTTAACTAATACATCAAAAACCTTTTTGCTCTTTATTGCTTCATTTGCCTCGTTCCAGATTATTGCTTGCCGTGCTTCTTTCAAAGATAATTCTATATAACCATCCTCATTTTCTGTTCTAACTATTTTAGCGGATATGCTATCACCAATATTAATACCTTTTATAATATCTCTGGCATTTATGAATTCTTTACCATAAATGATACCCGTACCGTATGGTGGCAAGTCAACATATATGCAAGATTTTTCAATTGCAATAACTGAACCATCAATAAGTTCTCCCGTTGTCGGAAAATTTTTTGTTTCACTCAAAAGAGCACCCATTTTGGTAAGTGGTTTTTTTATTTCCAGGGTGTCTATTTTTAATGTAGTTGTAGAATATAATTTCTTTTTTGTTTCTGTTTGGATATGTTCGTTTGTTATTTCCTTTGTTTTTTTTACTTCTTTTACTTCACTTTTTTTAAAAATACTCATAATTATTATATATGAAACAATATTTCCGTTTTTTCATAAATTAAAATATAAACGGTGTTAATATTGTTAATTTCTTATAATAGAACAAGTATATATAAATGAAAATTGTCGTCAAGCGACAATTTTCATCCCCGTTCTTTAAAACCTCCGGGGGAGGTTTTAAAGAACAACTACAGAATTTTAATCTTTATTTTTAAAATTGTCGTCAAGCGACAATTTTCATCCCTTTTTATTTTTTTTAAAATTGTCGTTAAGTGACAATTTTTAACCCTGTTTTGTGTGCAATCTAAATCGCTTTTTCATCCTTTGTTTTTTTAATTCTCTTAACGAACATTTTTATCCTTGTTTTTAACTTGTCTCCCGACGGGAGACAAGTTAAAAAGGTCGCCCTATTTCTGCTATAGCAGAAATAGGGCGACCCTTAGTTAAGTTGTTAGGTTTTGCCTAATTGTGCAACACCCGATGTTGCACAAAATGTTACACAAACCGAGTTACTAAACCCCAACTTCTGGTACTAAGTGGGGGCTAAACGCAAAAATAAATTATGGATGAAAAACCACAAAGAATGAAAATTGTCGTCTTGTCGTCCTAATGTCAAGGTTCGACCTTGACATTAGGACGACAATTTTCTAAAAAAACAAAATAATTATGGATGAAAAAAAAGAGATGAAAAATGCCATTATGGGCATTTTTCTAAAAAAACAAAAAGGGATGAAAACTGTCGCTTGACGACAGTTTTCTAAAAAAACAAAAAGGGATGAAAATTGTCGCTTAACGACAATTTTCATTTATCCACACTCACTATAAAACACCCTTGACAACGAAACGCAGGTTGTATATACTTCTGAGTTATATTTTGAATGATTGAGTTCCTGGAGAATTTCGGTTTTTATATTTTGTATTATTGTGGGCTAACTTTTGAATAATATAATAAAAATAGTCCTAAAAATCTAAGAATTATTGGGCACAACCAATTGTGTTGTGGTATCTTATTTAATTTTTCTATGCAAAAAAAATATTTCTCCAGATACAAAAAATCATTAACAACACTGCCTAATCTTGTAGAAAGCCAACTAAAATCATTCAATTGGGTTATTAAGAATGGATTAAGTGAATTATTTAAGGAATTTTCGCCGATAAAAGATTATTCCGGGAAAAAATTTGAATTGGAATTTATTGGGTTTAAACTTGGCGAACCAAAGTATGATGAATACTATGCAAAGACACAAAAATTAACATTTGATGCGCCTCTAAGTGTAAAAGTAAAATTAGCAAATAAAACATTTAATAGTTCAAAAGAACAGGAAATATTCTTGGCTGATTTTCCTATGATGACAAGTCATGGGACATTTATTATAAACGGCGTTGAAAGAGTAATTGTTCCACAGCTCATAAGGTCATTCGGTATTCTTTTTACATCACAAATATTAAGAGGAAGACAATATTTTGGCTCAAAAATTATTCCATCAAGAGGAGTGTGGGTTGAAATAGAAAGTGATAATACCGGAGTAATTTATGTTCGTATTGATAGAAAAAGAAAATTCCCAATAACATCACTTCTTCGTGTTTTGGGCGCTATCACAGATGAACAAATAAAGGACTTATTTAAAAAAGATGAATTGGCCTTAAAACACATTGAGATTTCATTAACCAAAGACGTATCAAAAACAATTAACGATTCTTATATTGAAGTTTATAAAAAAATAAGAGAAGGAGATATTGTTTCAATAAATAATGCGAAAGAATATGTTGACGGAATATTTAATGAAACCAGATATGACATATCTGAAGTTGGTAGATTTCGTTTCAATCAGCGTTTTGGGAAAGACACAGGTAAAAAATCTATAGCGATGAGAACAATTACATTGGACGATATAGCCACAATCGTATCTCATATAGTTAAATTAAATAATACGCCAAACGCAATGCCCGATGACATTGACCATCTTGGTTCAAGAAGAGTCAGATTCATAGGAGAAATACTTCAACAAAAAATGAGAGTTGGTTTAACCCAAATGAAGAGAAATATACAAGACAAAATGTCTACAATAGACACTGACGCAACACTACCTACAAATTTTATAAGTCCGAGACCGCTACAAGCAAGATTGAAAGAATTTTTCGCGACTAACCAACTTTCTCAATTTATGCAACAAGAAAATATTCTTACAGAAATGGAACATCTCAGAACGCTTTCAGCACTTGGCCCCGGAGGTCTCACAAGAGAAAGGGCTGGTTTTGAAGTTCGTGATGTTCACCCATCACACTATGGAAGATTATGTCCCATTCATACACCGGAAGGACCAAACATTGGTTTAATACTAAGGTTAGCTATATTTGCCAAAGTTAATGATTTTGGAATGATAGAGACCCCATATGCAAAAGTTGTGGACGGTAAAATTACGAATGAAATTTTATATATGAACGCTTTTGAAGAAGACGGACATTACATTGCTCATGCCGCTATTCCATATTCAGAAGATGGAACAATTATTCCTGACGAAGTGGAAGTTAGATTTAATGGAAAGCCGGATTTTGTTAAAAGAGAAAAAGTTGATTTTATAGATGTTTGCACGAGACAAGCATTTTCTGTTGCGACATCACTTATTCCTTTTCTTGAACACGATGATGCAAACAGAGCACTGATGGGTTCTAATATGCAAAAACAAGCAACACCCTGCATTATTCCTGAAGCACCAGTTGTTGCTACTGGAATGGAAGAAAAAGCGGCAAAAGATACGGGTAGATTGGTTCTTGCAGAAGAAGAAGGTGTTGTAGTTTCTGCAGACGCAAGAAATGTTGTAGTAAAAAATAACGAAGGAAAGAAAAAAACTTATAAACTTATTAATTTTTCAAGAACTAATGGATTTACAGTTTTTCACCAAAGACCAAGTGTTAGTGTGGATGAGAAAGTAAAGAAAAACAGTGTTCTTGCAGATACATCAACCAGTGAAAACGGACAATTGGCATTAGGGCAAAATATAAAAGTTGCTTTCATGACATGGTTTGGAGCAAATTACGAAGACGCTATAATTATTTCAGAGAAACTTGTAAAAGACAGCAAGTTTACAAGTGTTCATATTGAAGAATTTTCTGTAAATGTTAGAGAGACAAAATTAGGTCCTGAAATAACTACGCACGATATTCCAAATGTTAGTGAATTTAAATTAAAAAATCTTGATGAGGATGGAATTGTAAGAATTGGGGCAGAAGTTCGTCCCGGTGATATTCTTGTCGGTAAAATTACACCAAAAGGCGAAACACAACTCACGCCGGAAGAAAGATTATTAAGGTCTATATTCGGTGAAAAGGCAAGAGATGTCAAAGACACTTCATTAAGAGTGGAAAATGGTAAAAGAGGAAGGGTCATTGGTATTAAGGTATTTTCTAGAGAAAATGGCGATACTTTGGAGTCGGGAATAATAAAACGAATTTATGTAGAAGTAGCACAATTAAGAAATGTTTCGGTTGGAGATAAGTTAGCAGGCAGACACGGAAATAAAGGTGTTATTTCAACCGTATTACCAGAAGAAGATATGCCATATACGGAAGACGGTGTTCCTGTAGATATGATTCTTACACCGCTCGGTGTTCCGTCTCGTATGAACCTTGGACAGATATTGGAATTACACTTGGGATTGGCAGCAAAAACTTTGAACTATCAAGCAATTATTCCGCCGTTTGCAGGAGCGACTGATGATGAAATAAAAAACGAATTGGAAAAAGCAGGATATCCCAGAAATGGAAAAGTAAAATTATTTGATGGTAGAACAGGTGTTAAATTTGACCAGGACATAGCGATTGGTTATATGTATGTTATGAAATTGCACCACATGGTTGAAGATAAAATACACATGCGTTCTATTGGTCCATATTCTCTAATAAATCAACAACCACTCGGAGGTAAGGCACAAAATGGAGGACAGAGATTTGGAGAAATGGAAGTGTGGGCATTGCTTGGTTATGGTGCCGCTTACACACTTAGAGAAATACTCACAATTAAATCTGACGACATAATGGGTCGTTCAAGTGCGTTTGATGCAATTATAAAAGGTCGGGATATTAGACACATGAATATTCCAGCATCTTTCAATGTTCTTCTAAATAATCTTAGAGCTCTTGCTCTAGACATTGAATTGAAGAATGTTTCAAAGATAAGTAAATCAAAAAGCTCTTAATGAGCTTTTTGATCCATAATTCAAATGCTCTGGGAGATTATTTTAATCCGTAATTGAAATTCTCTAAACGAGAATTTCAATCCCTATTTTTTCAGCATTTGAACCAGTAAATTTTTTAAAAAAATATGATAAACAATAATAAAAAAACAATAAATGTATCAGATTTTGATACTGTTGGAATAAAACTTGCATCTCCCGAAAGAATGTTGGATTGGTCATTTGGAGAAGTCACAAAACCAGAAACAATAAACTACAGAACACAGAGAAGTGAAAAAAATGGTTTGTTTGATGAAAAAATATTTGGTCCAGAAAAGGACTACGAATGTTACTGTGGGAAATACAGAGGCATAAGATATAAAGGTATTGTTTGTGAAAAATGTGGAGTTGAAATAACAAGGTCTGTTGTAAGAAGAGAAAGAATGGGACATATAGAACTTGCCACACCAGTTTCTCATATTTGGTTTTTGAAGGGCGTTCCGTCACGAATGGCTACCATTCTTGATGTGAGCGCGTTTGACCTTGAAAAAGTAATTTATTTTGCTGGTTATATGATTACTTCTGCAAATAATGAAGAAAGAATACAAATTTTGAGAGATTTGGATTCAGAATATAAATCAAAGACGAAAACTCTCAAAGACCAAAAATCAAAAGACAGTTTAAAAGATATATACATTAGTACTAAGAGAGAGATTGAAAATATACAAAAAGGGAAAATACTTGATGATACGGAATATAATAAATTCTCATTGAAATACGGTGCACTTTTTGAAGCTGGCACGGGTGCGGAAGTCATATACGATGTGTTTAAAGAATTAAATTTAAATGATTTACAAAAGAAACTTGAAGAACAAGTTGAAAAAGTTGGTGCGTTAGAAAGAGAAAAAATAATAAAAAGATTGAGTTTAATTAAGTCGTTAATAAAATCAAGAACAAGACCGGAGTGGATGTTCTTAAAAAGAATTCCCATTCTTCCGCCAGCACTTAGACCGATGGTTGCCCTAGACGGTGGCAGACACGCCACATCTGATGTTAACGATTTGTATCGTAGAGTTATAAATAGAAATAATAGATTAAAAAAATTACAAGAAATAAGTGCGCCGGCTGTAATTTTGAGAAACGAAAAAAGAATTCTACAAGAAGCCGTAGATGCTTTGTTGGATAACTCTATTAGAAAAAGAGAAAATTCTTACATGGCTACAAGTCAGTCGCAGAGAAGACCGCTAAAATCACTTTCAGATAATCTAAAAAGTAAACAAGGCTTGTTTAGACAAAACCTTTTGGGTAAAAGAGTTGATTATTCGGGAAGAAGCGTTATTGTTGTTGGACCCAAATTAAATTTAGACCAATGTGGTATTCCTAAACACATGGCATTAGAACTTTTTAGACCATTTGTCATATCAAAATTACTTGAAAACGAATTATCATATAACATAAGAGGCGCAAACAAATTAATAGATGACGGTATTCCTGAAGTTTGGGCGATTTTGGAAGAAATAATTGCAAACAAATATGTTCTTCTAAACAGAGCGCCGACATTACACAGATTGGGCATACAAGCGTTTAGACCGATACTTATAGAAGGAAATGCAATCCAAGTTCACCCATTAGTTTGTACAGCATTCAACGCGGATTTTGACGGCGACCAAATGGCCGTTCATATTCCGTTATCAAAAGAGGCACAGTTTGAAGCAAAAACTTTTATGGCTTCAAATAAAAATCTATTAAAACCCGGAAACGGAAGACCTGTTGTTAGCGCTAAAATGTTGGATATTATTTTGGGATGTTTTTGGATGACAAAACTTGTTAATGATAAAAAAGGAGAAGGAAAAATTTTCTCTAGTCCAAACGAAGCTATTTCTGGATATGACTATGAGATAGTTGATTTTAGAGCAAAAATAAAAATATTACCTACAATAAATAAAAAATATGAAAAATTTGATGGAAAAATTTTTGAAACTTCTGTTGGTAGATTAATTTTTAACAGTGTATTACCAAGCGACTATCCATTTGTTAATGAAGAAGTAAACATAGGGTTAATGCATAAACTGATAGACGATTTGATGGATAGATATGAAATGGATAGTATACCTTCAATTCTTGATAGAATTAAAACTCTTGGATTTAAATATGCCACACAGGCAGGCATTACATGGGGTATTGATGATATAAAAGTTCCAGAAGAAAAAAAAGCAATCATTGATGAAGCTAAAAATAAAGCAGATGTTGTTCTATCAAACTTTAATGACGGGCTTTTATCAGACGACGAAAGATATAGAAAAAATATTGAAATATGGCATGAAGCAAAAAATGATGTTGAAAAATTAATTTCACAAAGTTTGGATAAAACAGGTCCTGTGTACGACATGTGGAAATCTGGGGCAAGAGGTTCGTTGAGTCAAATTACCGCCATGGCTGGAATGAAGGGTCTTATTTATAACAGTAAGGGAGAAACAATAGATTTTCCAATAACAACATCAAGTAAGGAAGGGCATACACCGATTGAATATTTTATTACTACACACGGTTCAAGAAAGGGTCTAACAGACACGGCTTTAAACACAGCAAAAGCAGGATATCTAACTAGAAAATTATTTGATGTTTCTCAAGATGTTGTTATTACTGAAGAAGATTGCGGGACAAAAGAATCAATATTGATAAAAGGAGGTGAAAGTTTATCTGGAATTAAAGTTCACATATCAAAAAATATAGCGGGAAGATATGTTTCAAAAGATATAACAAATGAAAAAGGAAATGTATTATTTAAAACTGGCCATTTGCTTTTGATAGAAGATGCGGTTGTTGTAGAAAATAATGGAGTAAAAGAGGTTTATGTAAGGTCTCCACTTGGCTGTAAAACACTAAGAGGTATTTGTAGAAAATGTTATGGGATTGATTTAGGTACTAATAAACTTATTGACCTTGGAGAGACAGTAGGAACAATTGCTGCACAGGCTATTGGAGAACCGGGAACACAGCTCACAATGAGAACATTCCACACGGGAGGAACCGCTTCTGTGGGTGGAGATATTACGGCAGGTCTTCCAAGGGTTGAAGAAGTTTTTGAACGCAGAATACCCAAAAATCCTGCCGTTGTAAGTAAAACAGGTGGGGAAGTTATGGAAGTTGTTGATACAGATAAAGGAAAAATAATAAAAGTTCTTCCAGATATTGAGGACAAAAAAGGGACAAAAGATGTTATTGAATATGTCGTTAACTTTATGAGAACACCATTGGTTAAAAAAAGTGATGTTATAATAAAAGGCCAACCGCTCACTGACGGCTCTGCCGATTTGAAAGAAATGTTTAAATATGGTGGAAAAGAATTAACACAGGATTATATAATTCACGAGATTGGGAAAATATACGAATTACAAGGCGCATCCATATCTAGAAAACATATTGAGGTAATAATAAGACAAATGTTTTCTAGAGTAAAAGTAAAAACAAATGGTGATACTGATTTCTCAAATAGTGATATTGTTAGTGTTGCAGAGTTAAATGAAAAAAATAATATTGCAAGAGAAAATGGACTAATAGAAGCAAAAGCAGTTCCATTAATTATGGGAATAACAGAAGTTGCCTTAAGTCGTGGAGGATTTTTGTCCGCAGCATCATTCCAGCATACAACAAGAATTCTTATTAACTCGGCTGTGCGTGGAACCGAAGATAAATTACTCGGTCTTAAAGAAAATGTGATAATTGGTAGATTAATACCAGCTGGTACAGGATTTAAAGGTAGTCCTAAATCAGACGCTATGCAAAAATACATTTCCGAATTTAGAAACGAAGAGGAAGAATAGTGCACATAAAATCATAAAATCACCAAATCAATTTTTTCTGAATGTTTTTATGTTTTTATGTTTTAGTGTTTTTATGATTTATTTATGTCTTCTGATATAGAAAAAATAAAAGAGCGTCTTAATATCGTTGATGTTGTAAGTTCATATGTGAAACTCCAAAAAGCAGGCATTAATCTAAAAGCAAATTGTCCATTTCACAACGAAAAAACACCTTCTTTTTTTGTATCACCGGGAAGAAATATGTATCATTGTTTTGGATGCGGTGTTAAAGGAGATATATTTACATTTGTACAAGAATTTGAGGGTTTGGATTTTCCCGGTGCTTTAAAATTATTAGCTACCAGAGCCGGTGTTGTTTTGAAACAACAGAGTAAAGAAAACAGAGATGAGGCAACTCAGATGTTTACAGTTCTTGAAGAAGCTACACGGTTTTTTGAAAACAATATAAATCAAGAGTCATTAAATTATTTAAAAGGAAGAGGTGTATCTGAAAATACAATTAAAAATTTTAGAATAGGGTTTGCTTTGGGTGGTTGGGAAAAATTATATGAACACCTAAAAAAAGAAGGTTTTAATGAAAAGATGATGTTTGATGTTGGTCTTGTTAGAAAAACAGAAAAAGGATTTTATGATTATTTTAGAAATAGAATAATGTTTCCTATTTTTGATTCCGCAGATAGGGTTGTTGCTTTTTCAGGAAGAATATTAAGTGGAGAAAATGAAAAAACTCCAAAATATATTAATTCTCCGGAAACAGAATTGTATAACAAATCGCAGATACTCTACGGATATAACAAAGCAAAACACAGTATGAGAAAAAATAATTTCTGTATTTTGGTAGAAGGACAGATAGACCTTATTTTAAGCCATCAATCGGGATTTTCAAATACAGTTGCTTTATCAGGAACAGCTCTCACCAGATATCATTTAAATTTGATAAAAAAACTTACGAGCAATTTAATTATAGCACTGGATTCAGATAACGCAGGACTTGTTTCGGCAAAAAAGGGTTCAGAACTTGCAATAATTGCTGATATGGATGTAAAAATTGCAGAATTGGAATCATCCAAAGACCCAGCAGAAATAATACTTAAAAATAAAGATGATTGGCACAAAATAATAAAAAAATCACAACACGCCATAGATTTTTTTATTAATTTTATTGAAAAAAAGAATTTTCCAGAAAGAAAATTTTGGAAAGAAATTAGAGAAAAAATTCTTCCGATGGTAGCAAAAATTGATAACAAAATAGACCAAGCACATTTTATTTATTCAATTTCTTCAAAAACAGGAATACCGGAAGATTCATTAAGAGAAGAATTGGTAAAAATTAAAAATAATGTACGAAATAGTTCAGAAAAATTTGTTCAAAATAATGAAAAAATTTTAAATCCCAGTAGTAGAGCAAAGCTCACTACGGGACAGGTAAAAAAAACAGAAAGAGAGACAGAAAAATTATCCAGAATTGATATTATAAAAAGAAAAATAAAAGGTTTAATTTTGTGGCAGAAATCATTAAATGAGCCAAGTGTTAATTTGGAAGAAGTTATTAAAAAATTTGAAGAAATTGTTGGAGAAGATTTTTTAAAAGAAGAAAAGAATGATTTTGATTTGATGTTTGATACAGAGATGAATTATTTGGAAATAGAAGACGCATCCTACGAAATAGAAGAATTGTTATTAAATCTCACAGAAGAATTTTTAAAAGAAAAACTAAAAATAATCATAAATGAAATAAAAAAAGCAGAAAAAGAAAATGACGAAGAAAAAATGGAAAAACTTTTGAATACTTGCAATGTTTTGTCAAAAGAGATTCAGGACAAAAAAGAAGAGTTATTAAAGTTAAAAAAGGTTTACCATTCAAATTAATAATAGATCGTATTTCAATAAAAAATCCCAGTAGTAGAGCAAAGCTCACTACGGGACAAGTAAAAAATGAATCCCGTAGTAGAATTTCAAATCATTAATTTGTTTTTCTCGGGATTAGGTTCTAGAATAATATATAGTTAATTTAACGACAGAGTTTTGAATTGTTTTTAAAAATTAATAACCCCAGTAGCAGAGCGAAGCTCGCTACGGAGCAAGAAAACAATTTGAAATTTCACTACAGGATGAAAAATAAAAAACCGCAAAAAATAATTAAAAAAGTTGTGAAGAAAAATAAAACAATCAAAAAGATTGTTAAAAAACAATCTTCTTTTAGTCGTGTTTTAAAAAATAAAAAAACAAAAAAACCAGAGATCAAAAAAACGCCACTAAAGATAATCAAAAAAAATAAGATGACTCTAATGGAGAAGAAATTAAGCGGAAGTTTAAAAAAAGAAGAGGGAAAGAAAGTTTTGAAAATGGAAAAACTTGTGAAGACAGGAAAAGAAAGAGGATTTGTAACGTATGGAGAAATTCTAAAGGAATTTCCAAGAATAGAAAGAGACATTCTTTTGCTAGAAGAATTATATGATGTTTTTTCTGATGCCAATGTTGATATTTTGGAAGGTGGTGGAATGCTTGATATAGAAGGTTCAATAGAAAAAGATATTTATGCCAGTGAATCTACATACGACTCAATCCAGATGTATTTAAAAGAAATTGGTAAATATGAATTAATAAATGCAGAAAAAGAAAAAGAACTCGCAAAAAGAATAGAGGCAGGAGATGAAGAAGCAAAAAATATACTTGCTAGAGCAAACCTCAGGTTAGTTGTTTCTATAGCAAAAAAATATGCTTCTAAAAGTTCTACACTTTCTTTGTTGGATTTAATTCAAGAAGGCAATCTGGGTTTGTTTAAGGCAGTTGATAAATTTGATAGAACGAGAGGTTTTAAGTTTTCTACTTATGCAACTTGGTGGATAAGACAGGCAATCACAAGAGCAATAGCAGACCAATCGAGAACAATTCGTATTCCTGTTCACATGGTTGAGACCATAGCTAAATACAAAAGATTTGTGAGACAGCTGACCCAAAGTTTGGGTAGGGACCCAATGCCGGAGGAAATCGCGATAGAAATGAATATTGATGTTGACAAAATTCACAATATAGAAAAAATAAATCAGAGCACAGTGTCTTTGGAAACGCCCGCCGGGGACGATGACAGCAGGTCAACTCTCGGTGATTTTATTCCTGACGATAAAATTGATTCACCGGACAAGGAAGCATCAAGAAGAATTTTGTCTGACCAAGTAAAAGAAATTCTCAATGATTTAACACCAAAGGAACAAAAAATTCTTGAAATGAGATGTGGGCTTAAAGATGGAATAAATCACACACTTGAGGAAGTTGGAAAAGAATTTGGCGTTACTCGCGAAAGAATTAGACAAATTGAAGCAAAGGCGCACGAAAAAATTAGACAACACGAAAAAGCGGAAAGATTGAAAAACTATTAATGAAAAAGCAATCAAAATTGCTTTTTCATTCACAATTTTTTTTATTTATCTCCGGGAGAGGTTTTGAATTCACAATGTTTTTACTTGGAAGCTCAGCTTCCAAGTAAAAGTGGACAAACACGGCTTAATTAAGCCATGTTTGTTATATGAGATTATTGCGGGATTTTTTTAAAAACATTATGGATTAAAAAGCTCAGAAATATGAATTAAATCCTAACACGATTCTTTAAAAGCTCATTAAGAGCTTTTAAAGTCAGAGCTTTTTAATTACCTATAATCAATTTTATAGCATTACTTGTTGTCTCAAAACTTTGTTTTTCGTCTATTCCTTTTAGAACAGTATCGATTACTAACTTCATCATTTCGTAAGGCAAAGCTCCATCTAATTGAAACATTTCACCATTTTTTGTTACTAAAACATTATGAGGAGTTCCATTTCCTCCGGAAGCAATCGCATCGTCAAAGTTGGACTTAATTTTATTTACAAATTTTTGACTCGTCTGACATTCTTCAAAGGCCTTCTTGTCCAAACCAATTTCAATTGCGATTTCAGGAAGTTTTGCTAAATCCAGTCCATTATTAGATGGTGTTATTTCATAAATTTTATTTATATAACTCCAAAATGCAGTTTCTCCTCCTAAACTACCAGCGCATTCAGTTGCATTTGCTTCTTCTACAGCTTTTGAATGTAACGTTGTGAGAGGAAAATGTCTATAAACCCATGCTATACGACCACTTTTACCATAGTCAGTAACAATTTTATTCATAGTAGAATGAAATGTCTTACAAAATGGACACTCCGTGTCTGAAAATTCTACAACAACGACATCAGCGTTTGGGTTTCCTAAAATGTGGTCATCTTTTGTTATTGGGTTTAATTTTATTTCAGATGCAGTTCCATTTTGAGTTGTTGCAGTATCAGTGCTTGTACTACCACTATTTCCAAAATATACTCCGAAACCAATTAATAATCCGGCTAAAATAATAGCTCCAGCTATTAGGTATGTTCCGTTTTTTGATTGTTCCATATTTTATAATTATTCATTTTCTGTTAATATTGGAATATAATATAACATATATGGAAATCAAAAACAAAACCCCTCGACAAAGTTCGGGGCAGGTAATAAAAATAATTTCTTCTGCGTTTATACGCGGTCTTATAGGCGAAGATAAGATTTTATTTGATACAAAAAAACAGATTGCATTTATAGGTAGGTCAAACGTTGGAAAATCTAGTGTAATAAATACTCTTGTTAATAAAAAGAATCTTGCAAAATCAAGTTCTTTGCCGGGGAAAACGAGAGAGATTAATTTTTTCTTGATTAATTTTGCTAGTTCCAATAAGAACAAAAAGAATATTATATCTATGGGTTTTGGTGATGAGCTTGCCCCGTTAGAAGTAGGGCGTAAAACGCCCGTGAGTTCTAATGGGATTTATTTTGTTGACTTGCCCGGATATGGTTATGTAAAAATGCCTCCCAAAATAGCAGACAAGTTACGAAAGAGAATAATATGGTATTTTTCTGAATCTGGAGTAAAACCTTCTCATGTTGTTTTTATTATTGATTCGAGAATTGGTATTACTGCGATTGATAAAGAAATGTTGGAAATTTTAGAAAATGAAAATCATAATGTCATAGTCATCGCCAACAAATCGGATAAACTTTCGCAAAGTGAATTTGTAAAGAATATTAAAAAAATAAAAGATGATTTAAAAAATTATAAATGTATAAAAAACATAATTTTATTTTCTGCTAAAACAAAAAAGGGAAGGGAAGAGTTATTAAATCTTATTATATGAAAATATCACTTATCAATTGCATTAGAATCCCAAAGTTTGAGTTATTCCAGAACTTTCTTTTTTCTCCCACTCCGTTGTATCAATAAGGACTTCTCTTATTTTAAATCCGTCAAAATATTTTAAATGTCCATTTTGAAAAGCAAAATCATAAACATCTTTTGTTATACTAACATCATCCAAACAATATTGTCTTATTTTATCTATTTCTCCTTTTTTCCACCACTCAATCGCATCCATACCATGTCCGGTTTTTCCAATTCCTAAGGTTGCCTTCGCGACAGCATCTAGACCGATTCTTCTCCCGAGAGATTTTTTAATATCTTTCATTATGTCCACGCTTTTTATTTTAGTTAGGTCCCCGGAGTAATATTTATTTAAAAGAGGAATATCAAAATGGTCGGAATTAAATCCAATTATGGAATCAGCTTTTTCTAAAATTGGCCACAATCTGTCTAGCTCGTCTTCAAGAAAAGAATCAAACTTTTCATTTTCAGAATCATATATACCAACGAGAGATATATCTAAAAGAACGGGGTTTCTTTCACCCACATCCTCAAATGTATTTTTTGTCTCTATATCAAAAAAAATCTTTTTCATAAAATCACTAAATCATAAAAACACAAAATCAAAATTAAAAATTTATTATTTTATTTAAAAACTAGAAACTAGAACCTAGAAACTCTTGATGAAATCAAAGATTTTATCAAGCCCCATTTCTTTTTCCTCTCCCGTTTCCATATTTTTAATTTTATATTTTTCTGTCTTTGCTTCGTTTTCGCCAATGCATATTATGAAAGAAGCAGTTTTTTTGCTGGCGATTTTTACTTGGTCAGGAATTTTTTTATCCGTTAGATTTACTTCAACATTTATATTTTTATTTCTCAATTCAAAAGCAATTTTATTTGCCGTTGAGATATATTCATTTGAAAGTGTGCAAATATATAAATCAACACTTGAATTATATTTTGGAACTAAATTATATGTATTTAAGAAGTCCTTTATTGTTACATCTCCCATACCAAAACCAACAGCTGGAACTTTCTCTTCTCCAAATATATCTAATAAATCATCATATCTGCCACCACCAAATAATGAGCGACTGTTTTCTGGGTTTTTATCGTATATTTCAAATACTATACCGGTGTAATAATCAAAACCCCTCACCATGTCTGGCGAAAATACAACATTTTTTATCCCAATTTCATTAAGTTTATTTATGAGATTTTGAATATCTTTTACGCCCTCGCTTTCTGAAATTTCTTTTGGAAGTATAGATGTAAAATCAAGCAAGTTTTTTGTTTTTAGCATTTTTGAAAAAATATCACTTTTGTTTCCCAACATTATTGAGAGTTCAGCATTGAATTCTTCTTGTTTTATTTTTTCTCTTTTATCAACAAGTTTCATTAAACGATTTCCTTCCTCGTCTTGTAATTTTAAGAAATCTTTCAAAATGGAATTTATTATTTTTCTACTGTTTACTTTTATTTCAAAATTGTTATCTTTCGCGCCAAATTTTTTCATCAGTGTATATGCCAATGAAATTATTTCAACATCTGCGTCAATGGATTTAACACCGAATAAATCAGCATTAAGTTGCCAGTGTTCTCGCAGACGACCCTTTTGGGGTCTTTCATATCTGAACATATTAGGTATAGAAAACCATCTCAACGGGAAAGTGAGCTCTCTTTTTCTTTTTGCAACCATTCTTGCGACCGTTGGTGTCATTTCGGGACGAAGTGTTACTTCGCGTCCGCCTCTGTCCGTAAAAGTATATGTTTGTTCTTCAACAAGTTCTTCTCCTGATTTTGCTTTATACAAACTTGTGGGCTCTAAAATTGATGCGTTATATTCAATATACCCAAAACTTATAACTGTTTTTCTCATTACATCAAATATAAAGTTTTGGACGAACATATCTTCGGGATAAAAATCCCTAACACCTTTATACGGTTCTCTATTTATTTTATTTAATTCTTCTTCTAGGCCATTATTTTCCATATAATAATAGTAGCAAAATAGTGCCAATATACAATATTCTCTTCAAGTGTTATAAATTTACCCTGTTAAATTTCCGCCGAAGGCGAACCTGTTTTGCCTACCTACCGCAGGCAGGCAGGATTAACAGGGTAAATAACTTTAGACGGAGTAGATTTTCTAGAATATTACATATAATATTGATTAATATAGAGAACGAGCATATTAGTAGTTAAAATTTAAAATTAAAATTTGAAAATGTTCAAATTTTATTTAACTGGGTGAATATGAATCCCGTAGTAGAAAATGGCATTACGGGGAAAATTTAAAAAGAATTAAAAATTAACACAGCTCTTTAAAATCTCGTTTAGAGATTTTAAAGTTAAAGCGATGCCATTTTTCACTACAGGATGAATCCCGTAGTAGAAAATGGCATAAATATTAAATATTAAAAATGAGAAAACTAAGAAATCCCAGTAGCAGAGCAAAGCTCGCTACGGGACAAGTAAAACTTTATCAAAATTAACAACAAAAATAGCCGTGCTCTTTTAGAGCGATGCCATTTTTCACTACAGGATGAATCCCGTAGTAGAAAATGACATTAAAGAAACTGGATTTATAAAACAGATAATAAAATGAAAAAAGAATTTATCAGAATTAATAATAAAAATAATAATACTCTTTAAGAGTGATGTCATTTTTCACTACAGGATGAAAAAAATATTGAACTTATATAAAGAAATTGGTGAAACACCGCTTGAAAGATTGGATAGGTTTAGAATCAAAAACCCGGAGTACAGCAATGAAAAAATGAGCTATGTTGGTCGCCTCGACCCGATGGCCGAAGGGGTTCTTTTGATAGTTGTTGAAGAAGAAAATAAGAACAGAGAGAAATACTTGAATATGGATAAAGAATACGAATTTGAGGCGCTTTTGGGCATAAAAAGTGACACACACGATATACTTGGATTGACTGAGTTTGTTAATAATGTGGAAATTAACGAGAATGTTGTTAGTGAGGAATTGTTCAAATTTGTAGGAAAAAGAAAACAAAAATATCCAATATTTTCATCAAAAACAATAAATGGAAAACCTCTCTTTGAAATAGCAAGAGCTTCACTTGGAAGCTCAGCTTCCAAGTTAATAGACATAGAGGGATGGCCGGAAAAGGATATAGAAATTTATAAAACGGAAGTTTTAGAATTTAAAAAAATAAAACCTGGGGATTTAGAAGAAGGTATATTAGATAAAATAAATTTAGTAAAAGGAGATTTTAGACAAAAAGAAACAATTAAAAGATGGAAAGAAATTTTTAATTTATATGATGAAAAAGAATTTTTAAAATTTAAAGCAAAAATTAGATGTTCAAGTGGAACATATGTGAGAAGTATTGTTGATGAAATCGGAGAAGATTTTGAATGTGGTGCAATCACTTTAAATATTAAAAGAACGAAAGTTGGAAATTACTTAATTAAAAATAGTATAAAATAAATGAAAAAGTTCTAAATGAACTTTTTCATCCATAATTTAAAAATTTTAGTAAAAATTATGAAAAATGAAATAATTTTAATAGACAAACCCACAGGAATTACATCTTTTGATGTAATAAGAATTTTGAGACGAAAATTAGGAATTAAAAAAATGGGGCATGCTGGGACATTGGATCCATTGGCGTCTGGTCTGATGATTATTGGTGTTGGAGATGGAACAAAAAAATTAAATGAATATTTAAAACTTTCTAAAATATATATCGCTGATATTTTACTTGGCATTAGTACGGAAACGGGGGATAGAGAAGGAAAAATTATTGAAAAGAAAGAAGTAAAAAATTTAGACAAAAAAGAAATTGAAAAAGTTTTAAAAGGAATGAGAGGAAAATTAAGATTGCAAGTTCCAATTTATTCGGCAATTAAAATCAAGGGAAAACCTCTGTACGAATATGCAAGAAAGGGAAGAGAAATTGAATTGCCCACGAAAAATATGGAAATTTTAGATATAAAATTAATTGATATTTCTGACAATAAAAATACTCCCAGCGGTGAAACCGCTGAGAGTAAGAATATAAAAGTTGAAATAAATGTATCAAGCGGAACATATATTCGTTCAATTGCAGAAGAATTTGGTAAGCGTTTGGGATATCCCGCATCCCTATCTGGTCTCCGAAGAATTAAAATTGGGGACTTTAGAATAGAAGATGCAGAAGAGATAAAAAATCAATAAAGCAAGAAAACAAGAAAACAAGAAAACAAGAAAACAAGAAAACAAGAAAACAAGAAAACAAAAAAACAAAAAAACAAAAATTACATACTTTTTCAGCGGTCGCTGAAAAAGTGTGGTAAGTGCAAATGAAATTGTTTAAATAAAAAAAACACCCGCGCGTTTCCGCGCGGGTGTTTTTAAAGACGATTAAGCCAAAGATACTTTTGTTGCGTATGGACCTTTTTGTCCATCAGCAACTTCAAATACTACAGCATCTCCTTCTCTTAGTTGACTGTATTCAGTACCACTAAGTTCATTTGAGTGAAAGAAAAGATCTTTCTTTTCCCCCTCTCTTGAGATAAAGCCGTATCCTTTGTCAGTCAATCTAATTATTGTTCCTTTTTGCATATCTACAAATAAAAATATTCTATTAAAAACTCAAAGCGCTAAATCTAACTAAATAAAACTCAACCTTATTTTTATTTGTAGACATCACCTTGAACATAACCACTATAGCATACAATCAAAAAAACACCAAATTATTAAAACTGCGGACTAAAAATGCAAACTAGACGCGGACTTACGCGGAAAAAATAAGAAAATTTACCACGCCTGCCTGCGGTAGGCAGGTAGCTTCGCAGAGTGAATGGTATGGGGCAAGAAAACCAAAAACTTCATACAACCATTCAATTGAATAAGAGAATGTGAACAGGAATACGAAAAACTAATTTTTCATGTTTCTATAATAACATTTTTTATTTACTTTTTTATGGTATTATTTAAAATAATGGACCCCGAAATAAAACAAAAATTAGAACAACAGGATGCTAAATTAGATGCGATTTATAAATCGGTAGAAAAAACAAGGAAGTATTTTCAGATGATTTTTTGGGTAACGATAGTTCTATTTATTTTGCCGTTGATAGGACTTCTATTTATAATTCCTTCTTTTTTAAGCACTTATTCTGTGGCTATTGGTGGGTTATAAATTTTTGGAGGCCTAAATAATAAAAAAAATTACTCGCCTCGTAAAATCTTCAAGATATTTTACCGTGGTGGATGGAAATAATTCTTATGAATTATTTCCATTTCTCAATGCTTTACTTCTTTCAATCTCAGTCAAGTGTTGTTTTCTCAAACGAACACTTTTAGGAGTAATTTCCAAATATTCATCTTTTGCCATAACTTCCAGACCGGTTTCTATTGATAATAAACGAGGTGGAACAAGTTTAATAGCATCATCTGAACCAGATGCTCTCATGTTTGTGAGCTGTTTTCCTTTTGTTGGGTTTACGGTCATTTGTTCTCCCTTTGATGTATTTCCAATAACCATACCTTCATAAATTTCTGTGTTTTCTTTTATGTAAAGTACTCCGCGTGTTTGTAAATTGTCTAATGAATAGGCGAGAACTTTTCCAGTTACTTGAGAAATCATTGAACCAACCTCACTATGGGTTATTTCTCCCGCGTATGGTCTATATCCAACTCCGCGAGTTGCAAGAATTCCTTCGCCCCTAGTATCAACTACAAATGCATTTCTATATCCAAATAAACCACGCGTAGGTCCTTCCAAAAGTAGAAGCGCACGGGACTCATGTAATTCCATTTTAGTTAAAATAGCACCTCTTTTCCCAAGTTTTTCAATAACCACTCCTTGAAATTCTGCGGGCACATCAATAACTATTTCTTCAAATGGTTCGTATTTTTTACCGTCCACTTCTTTTGTTATTACGTGTGGTTGAGATACCTGAAGTTCATAACCTTCTCGTCTCATATTTTCAATTAAAATTGCAATGTGTAATTCACCTCGTCCACGAACCTCAAATTGTTCTGCTGTTTTTGTATCAAAATTAATTTTTAAACCAACGTTGACCTCGAGTTCTTTTTCCAATCGTTCACGAATTTGTCTACTCGTAACAAGTGTTCCTTCTCGTCCCGCGAAAGGGGAGTTGTTGACTAAAAATGTCAATTCAATTGTTGGTTCGTCAATATTGATTGCTTCAAGAAGTGGTGTCTCCGGGTCTTTTGTTATTGTGTCTCCAATATATACATCTGTAAGTCCAGCTATCATTCCAATATCACCGGCTTCTATTTTTTGAGTTTCTATTCTTGCAACGCCACTGAAACTAAAAAGTTTTGTTACTTTATATTTTGTTATATCCCCGAATTGTTTTTTAACAAACACAATATCGCTCATATTTATTTCACCCGTGTATGCGCGAACAATTGCCATTCTTCCAAGATAATTATCATAAGCGAGATTAAATGGTTGCGCGGAAAATGGTTTATCTATATTTTTTGGAGCAGGTTGAACGTGTTCAAGTATCATATCTAAAAGGGGAGTTAGGTCTTTTGATTTGTCTCCCATAGAAAGTTTTGCAATTCCCTCTCTTCCTATTGTGTATATAACTGGAAAATTGAGTTGTTCATCTGTTGCGCCGAGCTCTGTAAATAAATCAAAAACTTGGTCATGTGTTCGAGTTGGGTTTGATGCAAGTTTATCAATTTTATTTATAACAAGAATAGGGCGAAGACCAAGTGCAAGAGATTTTTTTAAAACAAAACGAGTTTGTGGCATTGGTCCTTCTTGCGCGTCTACAAGTAAAAGCACAGAATCAATTGAACGAAGTATTCGCTCAACTTCTGAGCCGAAATCAGCGTGGCCGGGGGTATCAACAATATTTATTTTTGTACCTTTGTAAATTACCGCTGCATTTTTAGAATATATGGTTATTCCTCGTTCCTTTTCAAGTGCGTTATTATCCATACTTGCACCGATTTTAGCGGCGCCGGTTTGTTCCAGAATGGCATCCGTTAACTTTGTTTTCCCATGGTCAACATGAGCTATGATTGCTATATTTCTAATTTCCATAAGTTTATTTTATTTATCCAGCCCCACTTTCAATTGAAGTCTGACTTCAATGAGAATTATGGATTCAAAAGCTCGTTTTACCACAGCCCCACTTTCTTATAGCAAACCATAAACCTTACTTTAAATTTTGTAACTATTTTCTAATTTTGTAATGCTTTGTTTTTTGTAGAAAAGTGGAGCTGGGTCCTCAAAAGATAATTATGGATTCAAAAGCCCGTTAAAGGCTTTTGAATTTGGGAAATTAAAAACCCCCCAGAGGAGGCCTTGAATAATTATATTATCATAAATATACTCCGATGTATAGGTTTTAAAAACAGAAATATCGTCACTAGTGCTGATATTTTTGAACTCTATATTATTTTTATAACATTCCACCAATTTGTAATGTAATCAGCACGTCTGTTTTGATATTTAAGATAATAAGCATGTTCCCAAACATCAAGACAAAAAATCTGGGCGTCACCAATTGACAGTGGAGAATCTTGATTTGGTAAAGAATAAATTTTTAATTTTTTATTTTTGTCGCGAACGAGCCAAGCCCAACCCGAACCAAAATGTGAAAGTGCAGTTTGGCTGAAAATTTCTTTAAATTTTTCTACACTTTCAAATTCTGTAATTATTTCTTTTGTAAGGTTTTCATCTTTTTTATTATTTGGATTCATTACCTCCCAAAACATATCGTGATTTAAGGAACCACCGCCGTTGTTTTGTATTTTTTTTCTATCTGCTTTGTCAACGGAAAGGGAAAATAGATTTTTTAATATTTCTTCAAGAGATATTTTCTGTAATTCGGGATATTTTTGAATTACATCATTAAAATTTTTGTAATAATTTGCATGATGTTTTGTATAGTGAATCTCCATAGTTTCCTTATCGATATAAGGTTCCAGTGCATCAAAAGAATAATTTAATTTTTTTTGTTCAAACATAATAAAAATATTATATCATAAATTAAAATGCTCTTGGAGAGCATTTTAATCCATAATTCAAAATCTCTTAACGAGATTTTGAATCCATAATGTGTTCGTGTTCGTGGTGGTTTTTTTATCCACAATGTTTTTTGTTTAAAAGCGCAAAAAATAAATTATGGATGAAAAATGTCCTTATGGACATTTTTCATTAATCTACGAACGTCAAAGCCGTTCCGACTTGGTCAGCGCGACCCGTTCGTCCAATACGGTGAACATAATCCTCATATGTAGCAGGGAGGTCGTAATTAATAACATGTGTTACATTTGGAATATCAAGTCCGCGTGCGGCCACATCTGTGGCTACAAGTATTTGACTATGATTATCTCGAAATAATTTTAATGCGCTTTGGCGCTTTGATTGTCTCTTGTCTCCATGAATTGATTCTGCCCTAAATCCTTTTTTAACTAATGTTTGGCACAATCTTTCTACTCCATTTTTTGTGCGACCGAATATAAGAACTTTTGAAAATTCTTTTTTTGCCAAGAGACATTGCAATGAATCAATTTTATTTTCGCCCGAAGGCACACGCACGACATCTTGTTCCACATTTCTAGCCGTCGCGCCGGTCTTAACGGAAATTTTTTCAGGATTATTTAAAAATTCTCTAATCAATTTATCAATCTCACTTGTAATGGTTGCAGAAAAGAACAATGTCTGACGATTTGGCGCCATACCAGACATAAGGAATCTCATATCATCTATGAAACCCATGTCTAACATTCTATCAGCTTCGTCAAGAACAAGTGTGCGAAATTCAGACAAACGCAAGGCCTTGCGCTCGGTTAAGTCCTTCAAGCGTCCTGGTGTTCCAATTACAAAATTGTAAGAGCGACGTAAGTCGGAAATTTGATTATAAATTCCTACACCACCAACACAACAAACAGAGAAAATTTTAAGATGTCCTCTAAATTCCACAAACTCTTTGTTTATTTGCATTGCTAATTCTCTGGTCGGAACAATTATCAAAACTTTTTCGCGCGGGTTGTTTAAAATTTTATCAAGTAATGGGACAAGAAAGGCAGCCGTTTTACCGGTTCCTGTATTTGCCACACCAACAACATCGCGACCATTAAGAACAAAAGGAATAGCGCTGTCCTGAATAGGAGTCGGAGTTATATAACCTTTCTTTGAAATGTTATTTTTTATTATTGTATTAATTTTAAAATCTTCAAATTTATGTATTGGGATGTATGGAGCGGATTCTATAATTGGGTCTGCCTTACACACAAAAAGGGAAGGGTGAATTGTATTTGTACTACCAAAACGCCCTCGAGATTTTCCTCGATTGTTACTATTACTAAAATTATTTCTTCGGCCACTAGAAGGTGTCCGTCCGAAGCGCGAGCTTCGATTATTACTTTTTCTATACATATATTTCTTCCGGTCTTTAAGATAATAGATAAGCCGACCAGGACATCTCTTGGGTTCCAGAAGAATATACTTGGATACAGAGATTTAACTTATATTGTATATGATATTACAATCCCCACATTTTGTCAAATCCATTAGATTTTATGATTAAATAATTAGAAACAAAAAATTTTAATTTATATAAAAACCAAAATTACAGTTAACTGTAATTTTGGTTTTTATTATTAATTTATCAAAAACAAACAAATATATTTATTTGTGTTTCTTACTTATTATTTTTGCCAATTCGTTTTTTACGCGAAGCAATCATTTTATATTTTATCGCAAGACGTTTTTTGGTCTTCTTTGAATGCGATTTTTTCATTTTTTCTATTCCAGTTGCTCTTTTTGCCATATATAATAATTATACACTACATTTACACGAAGACCAAAATAAAATAATAATTTACAATTTCGTATATTTTGTTATTATTTGTATGTTGTTTTTTGAAAAAACAAATTCCGGGGTAGCTCAGCGGTAGAGCGGTCGCCTGTTAAGCGATTGGTCGTAGGTTCGATCCCTACCCCCGGAGCCAACTAAAAAAAACCTTATAAATAAGGTTTTTTTAGTTGGCTCCGAACGCTGAATTTTCGCAAACTTTTGAAATTATTTTACCGAATCTGATACACAAATCCAAGAAGCGGAATCTTAAATGATGCGCCCCGCCACTATTTTTCTGGGGCAAAGGAGGCGGGGCGACGGACTCGCCCGCGCGGAGGAGGGGTCTGGGGAGGAATCCGCGCGGGCTTCGGCTTTCCTTTTTTGCGAAATTCTGGCAGGCTTTCATAAATACATAATATACCAAACTGGTATATTCCACAATCGACTATATTATGTTAATATCAATATGTCAAAGAAATACCAAGCAAAATATCAAAAACTTACCGCAAAACTCCGTTCCGCTCGCCTAGAGGCGGGTTTAACGCAAGTAGAAGCCGGTAAAAAATTAAAGAAGCCACAAGCATATCTTTCCAAGATTGAACGAGGCGAGCGCGGAGTTGATGCGGTAGAATTAGCGGAGTTCGCCAAGCTCTACAAAAAACCAATGGATTATTTTACTAGCTAATTTCAAAATTATGGAAAACAAAACAAATGTAACTGCAAATGATTTTCTAACAAATGAGGTGTTGAAAATGGAAAACAGAATGTTTTGGGGTCGTATTCTTGGTTCCGCAATCGTATATCTCATCATAACCCTTTGGCTTAATAGTATTCGAGCGACTGCGTCGCTCTGGTTTGTGTGGGTTCTGATAATAATACAATTTGCTGTATACTTTTCTATCTTTATTGCTGGTTATAATCGTTCAAAAGTTTTTGGTCTTAATAAAAATCTCGCCTTAATCCTTTTTATTATTCTTGCTGTTTTGGGTAGGGTCAATGATTGGGAGTTAGTAGTTATACCTCTACTCATAATTATTATGCTCGCTTTTTCTGCAAGAAACAAAAAGGTTTCTGAAAAAGGGCAAACCATGTTGCCAGAAAATAAATTATGAACGAAAAATATACATTTAAAAATTTTCTAGGTCGGAATTGGTGGTTTTTGCTTTTGGCGTTCTCTAAACTTTTCATCCAATCAGAAAAGGAGAGTGCTTTCGGCTCTTTGTTTCTCGATACACTATTCTTCGGTGGTATATTATTAGTCATAATGTTTGCTTATTGGTTCGTTAGATACGGCCGAAAGCAATAAAAAATAATATGGGATTTTTTAGTAAATACAATGAAATAGAAAAAGGACTTTTAGAAACATATTCTAAACTCTTTGCTGATATAAATTTGCCAGATTCTCGTAAAATGGCGGGGGACATTTTAGATCAGTGTATAGAAAATTCAAAAAAAGAAGGTCATTATAATTTAAAAGATGTTGGCGATACTTTACTGGAAAAAGAAAAATCCAGTGGGCAAGTTAACCCAAACTTTGAAAGTAAAAGAACAGAAGGAGTAAAAAATGAGGATATAAGATGGTGGTTTAATTTAAATGATGTTGAGAGAAGGATGATGTTAAAAATAGATGAATTTCATCGAATGTCTTTATTTATACATGAAGTTGAAAGCGGAAAAACCGAAGAAGAGGCAGATAAAACAGTTAGAAAGTATCATCCGATTTTTGGTGATTTAAAAGACGAAACGCATGGTAGTGGAGATAATAGACCATTGCCACTTGAACTTAAGGATAGAATAAATATTTATATCGAAAAACAAGGCGTTGGTAATCCTGAATTCAAAAAGAAAATTGATTCTTCATCGACATTTAATGCCTTAATCAGAAATGAAATTAGGGCTGGAAATATATGATCTGTACCGTATGAATCCAACTCTTTTTACTGTAAATAACAGTATAAATATAAATAAAGAAAAAGGAACTGAAATCAGAAATGATTTAAGATATTTTTTCGTAATACGAAAGCCTGATGACCCTGACAAAATTTGTTTTTCGGTACTACTAAAAAACAATGAAAAAACACTCATAAACACAATATGGTTTTCTGCTTTTATAGGAATTGCAAAAACAAATTTTGCACCAGGGTTAGACGAGCAAAGTAGTTTCTACATCAAGAGTTCGAATTTAGGTGGTGGTTCATATTTATATGGTTATACAAAAGAGTATTTTAAATTACCCCCAGAAACCACTTTGGAAATTCTATATTTTGAAATACCGAAGGATAAATTATCGACCGAGGGATCATTAGAATTTTACTTCGGTTCAGAATCCATAAAGAAAATATCTTTTACTGCTTCTTGGAAAGAAGGTGAAGTAAAAGATAAACTTAAAGAAGTCAATTCTGAAAACTTTTTAAAATTCCTGAAGTACAAAAACAACAAAACTGTTTTTGAAAGTTGTTGGTTATTTTTAAAAAGAAGTTTTAAAACCTTAAAAAGTTTTCTAAGAAAGGTTAAAAATTGGTTTGTTAAAGATACCAATTTTTAGTGAAGTAAGCCTGCCAGAATTTCGCAAAAAAAGAAAGCCGAAGCCCGCGCGGATTCCTCCCCAGACCCCTCCTCCGCGCG
>JBBTPZ010000002.1:69725-73661 GCA_038065915.1 Patescibacteria group bacterium | reverse complement strand
AGGTTGAAATGTGTTCGGAATCAGAAATAAAAGTAGGGCTGGGTGCCAATAAGGATTGAACCTACACACCTCGCTTGACTTATTTAAAAATATAGTATATGATGTTAGAGAAACAAGTTCATTAATTTTCTAATTTTAAATTTGGAGTTCAAATGAATAAAATTAAAAAAGAATTTTTGGAAAATTTTTCCAAAAAATTCAATCTCCCGATTCTCAACCAAAGTGAAGAAAAATTTCATTTTGAAGCTAAAGAAATGATATCGTCTGAAGTAATAGACAAATCAGTCCAAAAATTTTTTGAGGGAAAAGGATATTCTCTCAAAGAAATATTACCAGGAGGATTTTTCTTTTTTAATGAAAAGGAAAGGATAATTGTTACTATCACGAATTATTCTGGTAAATATCCTTTTTCAATTTTCGTGTCTGTCGATTAAATTTTTTAATTCAACCCCTTCTTTGCGAAGGGGTTTTTTATTTTTAACTATTCTTTTTGCGTGTTAAAATATATGTGTTAGAAAATTAAACCTGTCCAGTTAGAAATAAAATACGAAATAAGCATATAAAATAAACAAAAATGAAAACGATAATATTAAACAAAAATTATAAATTAATTTATGGAAATGCCTTTGGCAGTTCCAATTTCTAATGGGATGTTAAAATCAATAGAATTATCAGGGTTTAAGTCATTTGCCACCAAGAACAAATTGGAGTTCAAAGCTCCAATTTCTGCGATTGTTGGCCCAAATGGTTCCGGCAAATCAAATATTGCGGAAGCGTTTCGTTTTGTATTAGGTGAACAATCTATAAAATCAATGCGCGGTAAAAAAGGCGAGGACCTTATATTCAATGGTTCCAGAAGTATTTCACGAGCGAATAGAGCAAATGTAAAAATAACTTTTGATAATAAAAAACGACTTTTAAATATTGATTATGATGAGGTTGTGTTTGAGAGAACTGTATACAGAGATGGTATGAACCAATATTTAATAAATGGAACACAGGTGAGGTTGAAAGATATTATGGAAATATTGGCTGGTGCAAACATAGGTTCAACCGCACACTATATAATTTCACAAGGAGAAGCGGATAAAATTTTAAATGTTAATTCAAAAGAAAGAAAATCAATAATAGAAGATGCCCTGGGTTTGAAAATTTATCACTACAAAAAAAAAGAAAGTTTAAGAAAACTTGAAAAAACGGAACAAAATATAAAAGAGGTTGAAGGACTAAGAAGAGAAATAAAACCGCATATTAAGTTTTTGGAAAAACAGGTTAAAAAAGTTGAAAGGACGTATGAGCTAAAAGACAAACTAAATAAAATATACAAAGAATATTTAAAAAGAGAGAGAACATATCTTGATAATGAAAAGAAAAAATTAGAAGAAGAAAAATTGGAACCACAAAAAGAACATGACGCTTTGGAATCAGAATTAAGAGAATCTCAAAAAAATTTGTCAAAAAATAAAGGCGAGAATACAGGACTAAAAGAACTCATAGAGATTAAAGGGCTTCTAGAGAAAAGCCAGAAAGAAAAAAATCGTCTTGAAAGAGAGATTGGAAGAATTGAGGGTGAAATGTCCTACAACGAGAAAAATTTGGCAAGAATTAAAAGTTTTGAAGACAAAAGTGATTTTGTAAAAATTCCTGTATCAAATTTGGAGGATTTTTCAAATATTGTGGACAAATATACAAACGAAATAGACAAAACAAACGAAATTTTGGTGTTGAAAAATATTTTAGGAAAAATAAAAGAAGCAATAAATAATTTAATATTGGTTTATAGAAAAAAAGGGATGGATTCTTTGGATACAGAAGAAAGTATAAAGTTAGAAATAGGAAGATTAAAAGGAGAAAAAAATAATTTAGAGTTTGAAATAAACAAAATAAAACAAGATGAGAAAGATTTTACGGAGAAATATAATTCTTTGCAGAAAAAAATAGAATCCGAAAAAGACACTCACAGAGATATGGAAAAGAGAGTTTTTCAAATAATGGCTCAAATAAACGAAATAAAAATTCAATTAAATTTGTTAAATTCAAGAGAAAATAAATTATTTTCAGATGAAAATAATTTTAAAAATGAATTTTCGGAAGCGCTTGTTTTGATTGGAGATGAGATGTCTTCTTTTGCGAATTATAAAGTTGTTAATGGAGATGGTTCCGGTGTTTCAATAGAAGACATAATGAATGAAGATAGAGTTAAACAAGAAGAAAAAAAAAGGGAAGTAGAAAAAATAAAAATACGACTTGAAGATATTGGTATAGGTTCTTCGGATGAGATTGTTAAGGAATATAATGAGGTGAAAGAAAGAGATGAATTTTTGGAAAGAGAAATTGGAGATTTAAAAAAATCAAAAGAATCTATGAGCGTTTTAATAAAGGAACTTGAAGAAAAATTAGACATAGAATTTAAAGAAGGGATAAAAAAGATAAATGAACAATTGAATAATTTTTTTGTTTCTATGTTTGGTGGAGGTTCTGCAACCATAAATATAGTTAAAAACATAAAAAAGAAATCGACGAGAGACCTGTCTGCGCAAGCAGAAGGAATTGATTCTGAAGAAATCATAGAAATACTTGATAACGAAAGTGAAGAAGAAATTGTTGAAGAAGGTATCGATGTACACGTATCATTACCACATAAAAAAATAAAAGGATTGGAAATGTTATCCGGTGGAGAGAGAGCATTAACATCCATAGCCCTAACTTTTGCAATTTCACAAATTAAACCTCCTCCTTTTATAGTTCTTGATGAGACGGATGCAGCATTGGACGAATCAAATTCAAAAAAATATGGAAATATTATTGAAAACCTCTCAAAATATTCTCAGCTCATATTAGTCACTCACAACAGAGAAACAATGTCTCGCGCGGGAGTTTTGTATGGAGTAACTATGAATTCGGATGCAACGTCAAGATTATTATCAGTTGAGTTTGAACAAGCTGTGAAAATCGCTAAATGAAAATCATCCATAGGGATGATTTTCATCCACAATTTATTTTGATTTCTATTCATAATTTTTTTAAAAACAAATCATGCTATACTTTAATTTTGAAAATTGGTAAAAAATTATTTATGATTGAAGAAGGAAAAAAACAAATAAATATTCCAGAAAAAAAATTGAATATTACGCCACTCACCGTGGAAGAACTTGATGATGATATAAGAAAAACAATTTCAAAGATAAACCAAGAATTTGTTGATGGACTTAATTTTTTAACGCGTCACACTAAATCCGTTACGGTTTTTGGTTCAACGAGGTTTAATGAAGATAATTTTTATTACAAAAAAGCCGAATCAATAGCAGGAAAACTTTCTCGAAGAGGTTATGATATTATTACTGGCGGTGGCCCAAGTATTATGGAGGCAGCAAATAAAGGTGCTTTCTTGGGAGGTGGTGAAGGTCATTCCATAGGATTTAATATTGAATTACCCCATGAACAGGCCGTTAATCCATATGTTGAAGATGGGATGAGTTTCAATTATTTTTTTAGTAGAAAATTTATCCTTACTTTTTCATCCGAGGCATTTATATTTTTCCCGGGCGGGTTTGGAACAATGGATGAATTTTTTGAAATTCTTACACTTGTTCAAACAAAAAAAATTATAAGAGCACCAATTATATTATTTGGCAGTGAGTATTGGAAAGAAGTAGATAAACTTTTAAATGATGTGTTTTTGAAAAGGTTTAAAACTATTGATGAAGAAGATTTGGATTTATATGTTATAACCGACAACGAAGAAGAAGCTATAAAAATTGTTGAAAACGCTCCTATGAGAGAGGGGTGATAAAAATGCAAAATGTAAATCTCAAAGTGTAAAATGACAATTTAAAATTACAAAATTTTTAAATAAAAATAAAAAGCGGTCATTAAGGTCGCTTTTTTGGTAATTATCTTCCAGATTTTTTCATACACTGATTTATAAATAAGTCA
>JBBTPZ010000002.1:18713-69625 GCA_038065915.1 Patescibacteria group bacterium | reverse complement strand
CTTTTTTGGTAATTATCTTCCAGATTTTTTCATACACTGATTTATAAATAAGTCAAATTTGACTGCGGGCAGCTATTTTGCTAAGATATTTTTCTAAATGTTAAAAATTAGATTAAAAAGAGTTGGTAGAAAACATGACCCGTCATACAGAATTGTTGTGACGGAGGATTTCCGTGGTCCTAAAAGTGGAAAATATCTAGAAAATATCGGTTCATACAACCCAAGAAAGGATACTAAAATAGTTAATACTGAGCGTGTTAAATATTGGATTTCAAAAGGAGCGCAAGTTTCTGATACCGTTCACAATATTTTTATTGCAGAAAAAATTATTGAAGGAAAAAAGAAAGATGTCTCTTCTAAAAAAGTTGGTAAAAAGGCAACAGAAAAAACGAAACAAAAAAAAGAAATTAAAATAGAAACACCCACTATTTCTGAGTCGTCAATAAATACTGAGGCAGTAGAAGGGGCCCCAAAAGAATAAAGTTTTGTTCAAATAATATTCGTCAACTATAAACAACTCTTGTGGTTGCTTTTTTTTTCTAAATCAGGCATAATTATTTTTAGAACAGCATGATAGGTCGCGCTGTTTTCCATCTCACATTGGTGGACTATATTAGATTAATAGTTATTTGATAAAGATAAAATGGAACAAGATAAAGAATTTCTAGAGTATGTTATTAAGGCATTGGTTGATTATCCTAAAGATGTAAAAATTGATAGGGTAGTTGACGAAATGGGTGTGCTTATTACTCTGGATGTAAATCCTGAAGATATGGGTAAAGTTATTGGTCGCAATGGTAATACGGCTAAATCAATCAGAACATTGTTAAGAGTTGTTGGTATGAAAAACCACGCAAGAGTAAATCTAAAGATTAATGAACCAAAAGACGGTGTAAAAAGAACACCAAGAGTAAGTTCAGCGTCTGAAGAGGTTGACAGGGCAATGGAAGATTTGAAAGCATAATTTAATCTCAATTTTTTAAAGAGACATAAACTAGGGGCCGTGATATTCTAATGTCACGGCCTTTAGACTTATAAAATGATTCATTTTCATGTTTTAAGCATATTTCCGAACGCATTGGATTCATATTTAGAGGAGTCCATTCTTAAACATGCCCAAAAAGAGAAAAAAATAAAAGTGAGTGTGTATAACCCGAGAGATTTTTCTACAGATAAACATAAAAAAGTTGATGCAAAACCATATGGAGGTGGTCCGGGAATGATAATGCAAGTTGAACCACTAACGAAAGCAATTAAAAAAATTATAGGAAAGACAAAAAATAATAAAAACACAAAAATAATAATTTTTTCTCCGAGCGGTATAAAATTCACTAATTTGAAAGCAAAAAAATTTTCAAAATATAAAAATTTAATTTTGATTTGTGGTCGCTACGAGGGGATAGACGCAAGAGTAAGAAAAATATTTAGAGCTGAAGAAATTTCAATCGGAGATTATATCCTTACTGGTGGGGAGATTCCCGCAATGGTTGTGATTGACTCAGTATCAAGACAAGTCCACGGAGTTTTGGGTAATTTGGAATCAATAGAAGAAAACAGAACATCAAGTAGTGAAATGTATACAAGGCCGGAGATTTTTAAATTCAATGGTAAAAAATGGAGTGTCCCAAAAATTTTGCTTTCTGGAAATCATAAAAACATAGAAAAGTGGAGAAATTCAAAAGCGATGAATGAGCTTTTGAATCCATAATTTTTATTTATAAAATTATGTTTACTCGCTAAAATAATAAAAAATGCCCCGAAGGGCATTAAATCACAAATTTTTACTTCTTATTTTTTTAATTCCGAAAGCAAATAAAATAATAAAGGCAATATAGATAGGAAGAAGTGAAACTTTGAACAAAAAACGCAAAATCATTTTTATCCATTTTTCACAAGAATAAAATATTCCCACCGAAAAGCAAAACAAGACGATTAGTACAGGAATATTTGATATTTCAGCGAAGTAATTCCAAAAAGTCATAATACCTCCAAAGAATTTTTCTAGTTTGTATAATATATAATTTTATCATTTTTGTCAAACATGATTTTAAATAAAGACAAATCTCTCGACGGATTCGACGAGCTCACCGCAAGCAAGCTCGAGACAAGAAAAATATTTGTAGCAATATCGGGTGGCGTTGATTCATCCGTTTCCGCTTTTCTGTTGAAAGAAAAAGGATATGACATAACAGGTGTTTTTATAAAAGTTTGGCATCCAGATTTTTTAGAGTGTGATTGGAAAAAAGAAAGAAATGACGCAATGAAAATTTGCGCACAACTAAACATACCTTTTTTGACTTTTGATTTTGAAAAAGAATATAAAAAAGAAGTTGCCGATTGCATGATTGAAGAATATAAAAAAGGCAGAACTCCAAATCCGGATGTGATGTGTAATAAAAATATAAAATTTGGAGCGTTTTTAGATAAAGCAAAAGAAATGGGAGCAGACACGATTGCGACAGGACACTACGCTCGTCTAGAGACGACGCAGATTAACGCAGATAAAAAACCGCAGATGAACGCAGATGATATGTTTTACAAAATGTATGCGGGAGTTGATAAAGAAAAAGACCAATCATATTTTTTGTGGACACTGAATCAAGAACAATTGAAATATACACTTTTTCCGGTTGGAGATTTAGAAAAAAGTGAAGTTAGAAAAATAGCTAAAGAAAATAATCTGGCGACAGCTAAAAAGAAAGATAGCCAGGGTGTTTGTTTTATTGGGAAAATTCAAATGAAAGAATTTTTGAAAAATTTTGTTAAAGAAAAAGAGGGGAATGTTTTAAATGAAAAAGGAGAAATAATAGGGAATCACGAAGGAGCGTTCTTTTATACAATAGGACAAAGACACGGATTTACAATTATTAAAAAGAAACCGGACCAAAAACCTTATTACATAATTTCAAAAAATATAGATGATAATACTCTTGTTGTAAGAGAAGGAGATGAAAAAGAATCTTCACTTTATAATTCAAATAAAATAGAAATACAAAATATAAACTGGGTTTCTGGGGAAAAACCAAATGAAAGTAAAAAATATTTAGGGAGAATAAGATATCGTCAACCACTTCAAAGTTGTTTTGTTCAGTATAAAAAAGAAAAAACTTTTATAATTTTTGATGAAAAACAGAAAGCAGTTGCTCTCGGTCAGTCAGTTGTTTTGTATGATGGAGAAGAATGTTTAGGAGGAGGAGTTATAAAAAATTTAAAATGAAAAATTCAAAGTGAAAAATGACAATATAAAATTACAAAGTAAAACATTCTAAAGAAAGTATTTATTTTCACGGAACTTCTAATGGGATTGACATATTTATTTTATAGGTGTATAATTCTTCATAAATTAAATAGTTATTTTGAAATAAATTTAGGAGAAATCTAAATGAACGATTTAATATCACCAATTACTTTTATAATAATTTGTGTTTTCTTTGGTATTTCTCTCGGCTTTGAACCACACATGAGAGAAAAGGAATTTTTTTCTAGTTTTTGTTTACTGGTCATAATCATACTTTCTTTTGTAGGTTTAATTGTTATTTCAATCCCAATTTTTTGGCTCTTTATTTCTGGCCTGATGATTTTTTTCGGCTCAACAATTTCTACAGTTGTAGTTATGAGCTGGACGAAGAAAGAAAAATTAGTTTTCAGAAATAGATTCTAATTTTCTAGATAGTGCGTTAGTAAACTAACGCACTATTTTTATTTTCTTTATGCATGTTAAAATATAAACAATAAAATAATGGATTTTTATAATAAAGAAAACAAAAAACAAATTTTAATTTTTACATTAATAATAGTTATAATTATTTTTGTCGCCGTTTTTAGTAATGTTTTTCAATCCGATAAAAAAACAGAAGACCCACAAAAAGATTTTTCTTTTATTAATTTAATAACGGCGGAACATAATTTTAAAAGTGGTTTACATGATTACACAGGCACAATTATATTTCCAACGCCGTGTTATAGAATGAGTGTGGATGCAGTTGTAAAAGAATCCTTTCCGGAAGATGTTACAATTAGATTTACAATAGAAGAAGATAAAACCACAGAAATTTGTGCGCAAGTTATCACAGAAAAAAAATTCAGAATTATTTTTCAAGCAAGTAAAGAGGCGCTTGTTAGTTCTACTATAAATGATAAACCAATTAAACTTGAAATTAGTAAAGAAACTATTATTGAATAAGTTTTTAAAAAACGTGGAAAATATAACAATTAAAAAAGCAGATGGAACTTTAGAATTTTTTGACCCATCAAAATTAATTAGCTCGCTTCAAAAATCTGGTGCCACGAAAGAACTTTGTGATGAAGTAATGAAACAAATTGAAAAAGAAATTCAAGATGGGATGAAAACTTCTTATATTTATCACAGAGCCTTTCGAATACTCGGAGAAAAATCAGAACCAGTTGCGTCAAGATATTCTTTAAAAAGAGCTCTTTCAGAAATGGGCCCAAGCGGTTTTCCTTTTGAATTACTCATATCCGAAATATTGAAAGAAAAAGGTTATAAAACTGAAACCGATTTAATAATGAACGGACGTTGTGTTGAGCACGAAATAGACGTTTTAGCAAAAAATGAAAAAGATTTTATAATATGTGAAGCAAAATTTCATAATACCAGCGGTGTCAAATCCGACTTAAAAGTTGCCCTCTATGTTGATGCAAGATGTAAGGATTTAGCGAAAGGCAATTTTGATGGTAAAAAACCCGAAAATCTTTCTCCTAAATATTGGCTGGTTACAAACACAAAGTTTACAAAAAATGCGATAATTTATGGGAGATGTAATGGAATTACAATGATAGGATGGGGATATCCGAATGAAGGAAATTTGCAGGACTTACTTGAAGATTTGAACCTTCTTCCATTAACAATTTTGACAAACCTAACAAATCAAGAAAAAAGGATTCTTTTTGAACAGGGGATTATTCTTTGTAAATCTTTGTTAGAAAATAATGAATTGTTAAGAAAAATAGGAATAAAAGACATAAGAATTGAACGTATTTTGAGAGAGGTAGAGGGCGTATTGAAAACAAAAAGACGACCTTAGCCCAATATTTTATTAATTAGACATTTTTTATTTTGTTTGTATAATTAAATTCTATCTATGAATATCAGCAGGAACAAGTCCAACACAAAAGATAGTTTTAGTGTAAACGAAGCAAATAAAGAATACATACAAAATGGTGGTATTGAAGGTTTAAATAAAAACCGAAATAACGAAATGAGAAAAATAATCACAGTTGGAATAATATTTTTTGTAATAGGATTTGTAGCATCTTATATTTTTGGAGATGGAATAAAAAATTTTATATCAAAAAATAAAATTGAAGAAATAAAAACTACAGAAAACACAAATGTTTTAAATAATAAAAATATTAACGAAGAAACTTCTTTTGGCAAAGATACAATTGTTGTTGAAAACCAGCCATTCGGTGATAGTGTAATTATTTCAAAACTTAGTTTAGAAGAAACTGTTTGGGTTACTATTTACGAAGATGTGAACGGTGAGCCGGGAAATATTCTTGGTGCAGGAGTTTTTGATGCGGGTTCGTTTGAAAAACAAGAAATTAGTTTGCTCCGAAGTACTTCTGGGGATTCAACATATTATGTGAAGCTTTTGAAAGACGATGGTGATAGAATTTTTGACCACACAAAAGATTTGCCTATAAAAGATTCCGTGATCAAGAAAGATTTAATTACTACATTTAAAACTACTTCTGGGATGCCCCGTTAATTTGCTTCCAGCAAATTTGCAGATAAACGCAGATAACAAGCGCAGATGAACGCAGATTAAAAAATCTCAAATCTACAATTCAAAATTTAATAACAAAAGTCGCCGTATCTTTGCGATAGCAGAGATACGGCGACTTTTAGAACAAAATAAAAAACCGGTACATAACAAAATGTACCGGCTTAATCTAGAGAGGTTCCGTAAGATAATGAATCTCGTCGGCTCTCAACCAACCAGAAAGAGCTCCATAACTATCGTAAATATAAAAACCGTCTGAATGATTAAGGTTTTTAAAGTTGATACTTCCTTTTGCTCCAATTCTTTGAACTGACACCGTTGTTTCTCCTGCACCATACGCCAATGAGATTGTCACACGACGAATGGTTACAAAGTAACCATTGTAGTTAACTAATTGCCAGTTGTTATCATCAATTTTCAGAAGTTCTACTTCTGCTGATTTTCCGTAATGTGCAACCATTTCAGATTTTTTTGTAGACCCTGGAATATTTTCTTTGTTTGACCTTTTTTTTGTATAATTATCATTTACTATTATTGCAATAAAGAGAACAACAATAATGGTCATCACGAATATAGAAGTTTTTCTGCTCATTTTTTCCTCCTGGGAAATTTAATTGAAAAATATTTATTTTTGACTCAAAAAACTGCCTTTATTTTCTACAATATATTATATATCTAAACGATTTGTCTGTCAAGGATTTTTACCTATACAACCATTCAATTGAATAAGAGAGTAGATTGCTTTTATGGTTTCATGGATTTAGTGATTTTATGATGAATTTATTATGTTATAATAAACTAATGTCCGAATACTATAATTCATTAAGAACTAGAAATTTATTTGACCCTGACTCAAAAGAATCTTTTAAATTGAGCAGGTCAAAAATAGATTTGTTTGTTGAGTGTCCGAGGTGTTTCTATTTAGACAGACGACTTGGAGTTGGAAGACCGCCCGGATTTCCGTTTGCATTAAATAGCGCCGTGGATGCACTTCTAAAAAAAGAATTTGATATCCATAGAGCAAATGAAACAACTCATCCAATGATGAAAGCATACAAAATAGATGCAGTTCCTTTTCAAAATGAAAAAATAAATGAGTGGAGAAATAACTTTAAAGGAATCCAATTTTTGCACAAAAAAACAAATTTTTTAATTTTTGGAGCAATTGACGATGTTTGGATAAATTTCAAAAAGGAACTTCACATTGTTGATTACAAAGCGACAAGTAAAGACGATGAAGTAAACTTGGATGCTGAATGGCAAGACGGGTACAAAAGACAAATGGAAATATATAGATGGCTTTTTATAAATAATGGATTTAAGGTCTCTGACACAGGTTATTTTGTTTATGCAAACGGTAAAAAAGATAGAGCTGCTTTTGATGCAAGATTAGAATTTGATGTAAAAATTATTCCTTACAAATCTGAAAATTTAAATTGGATTGAGAAAGTTTTGGTTGATATGAAAAAATGTTTAATAGATAATAGAATTCCGAAAGAAGGAAAGAGATGTGATTATTGTCCTTACAGAGATTCCGCGGTGGAAGTAGTTGAAAGACATAAAAAATTTAATGTAAGAGACAAAAATGAGAATTCAGAAAAAAATTCTTTATTTTAACCTTTATGAACTCGCGAAAGGATTTAATAAATTATCTTAAAAACGGTACGAGAGTTTTAAAAAATTCTGAAATAAAAAAGGCCTTTGAAAAAATTAATAGGGCTGATTTTGTGAGGGAGGAGTATAAGATGGAAGCGTATGAGAATTATCCTTTGCCAATAGGATATGGACAGACAATTTCACAACCGACGACAGTTGCATTTATGTTAGAACTTTTAAACCCCCAAAAAGGCGATAAAGTTCTGGATGTCGGCTCTGGTTCAGGATGGACCACGGCCTTACTGTCTCAAATGGTTGGTTCCGGAGGAAGAGTTTTTGGAACGGACATTGTCTCCGAACTCATTAATTTTGGGAAAACGAATTTATCTAAATATAATTTTAACAATTATCAGATAATAAATGTTGGGGAAGAAATTGGATTGAAAAAATATGCTCCATACAACAGGATTCTTGTTTCGGCGAGTTTTGAGGAAAATATTCCTAAAGAGCTTTTGGAACAATTGGACGCAGGAGGAATAATAGTGGCTCCTGTTTTGAATTCAGTTTTCAAAGTTAAAAAATTATCAAATGGAAAATTAGAAAGAAAAGAATACCCGGGGTTTTCTTTTGTCCCGTTTGTTTAAAATAAAAAATATGGGTGATGAAAATAAAAAAGAATTAATGAAACAAATTCGCGATGAGGTTTTAAATTTAACAACATCTCCTTTGTACGAATATAGAAAAGAAAACCATTATTTTCCTGTTATAGGAGAGGGAAGTCATAATGCAAAAATTATGTTTATAGGAGAGGCGCCTGGATTGAATGAAGCAAAAACGGGCAGACCATTTTGTGGTTCCGCCGGGAAAATTCTAGATGAACTTCTTGAAAATGCAGGAATAAAAAGAGAGGATATTTATATCGGAAATATTTTAAAAGACAGACCACAACAAAACAGAGACCCTTTGCCAGATGAAGTTAAAATTTATGGGCCATTTTTAGATAGACAGATAAATATAATTCAGCCCAAAGTTATTGCGACACTTGGGAGGTATTCAATGGATTATATAATGAGAAAGTTTGGTCTTGAATCAGAACTTTTACCAATAGGTCAAATGCATGGCAAGGTATTTGATGCGAAGGCAAAATATGGAGATGTAAAAATAGCTGTTTTGTATCATCCAGCAGTCGCAATTTATAACAATAAAACCAAAGATACACTTAAAGAGGATTTTTTGATTTTGAAAAATTTTATATAATATATTTTATAATAGTCGCCACATCTCTGCGATAGCAGAGATGTGGCGACTATAGAATAAATGGAAAATAATAACACGAAAAATAATAAATGGTGATAAAGAGGGTGTAAACATTTTGTTTTATTCTTGTTTTGTTTTTATTCTTATTTTGTTTTTTATTTTGTTTTTATTCTTGAGCCCACCCTATTCTACGATAGCAGAGTAGGGTGGGCTCTCATATTTTAAAATGATATAATTCATTTAATAAAATATATGAAGAAATATAGAAATGGAGAAATAATGAAAAATATTTTAAAAGGACTTGTTGGAACAGCATTTCTTGTTTCTTCTCTTGCATTACCACAACTACCCATGATTTATAAAATGTTTGATGCGGAAGACAAAAGAGAAAAGGAAAGAGTAAGAAAAGCAATGGATAGATTACAAAATAAAAAATATGTAAAGAAATATAAAAAAGGAGGGATTGATGTCGTTGAAATAACTGAAAATGGAAGAAAAGAAGTTTTAAAATATAAATTAGACGAAATAAAAATAAAAGAACAAAAAAGATGGGATGGCATCTGGAGAATAATAATGTTTGATATTCCTGAAAAAAAGAAAACGGCTCGTGATGGATTAACCTTAAAATTGATAAAAATGGGTTGTGCTCCAATACAAAAATCGGTTTTTGTTAGTCCATACGAATGCGAAAAGGAGATTAAATTTATTGGAGAATACTTCGATATTGCAAAACATATAATTTTCCTTGAAACAAATAAAATTAGTAATGAAGATTCTTTAAAAGATGAGTTTGAGTTGTAAATTATTTAAGGTCGCTCTATTTCTGCTATCGCAAAAATAGAGCGACCTTGTTTTTACAAAAGTTTATGGAAAATATGTTAAAATAAAATTATGAACAAACCAATAAAAAAAGTTTTGAAAAATGGAATGAGAATTATTGTTATTCCAATGAAAGAAAGTCCCACCGTAACTACGCTTATTCTTGTTGAAGCCGGTTCTAAATATGAAACAAAGAAAATAAATGGGATTTCACACTTTCTAGAACACATGGCATTTAAAGGAACAAAGAAAAGAAAATCACTTGATATTTCAAGAGAATTAGATGCGCTCGGCTCGATGAATAATGCATTCACTTGGTATGAATACACTGGTTATTATGCAAAGGCAAGGAGTAAAAATTTTAGTAAAATTACGAATGTGATGTCTGACATTTATTTAAATTCTGAATTACCAGAAAAAGAAATAGAAAAAGAAAAAGGTGTAATAAATGCAGAAATAGATATGTATAAAGATTCGCCACAGAAAAATGTGCAAATACTATTGGGGAAATTAATGTACGGCAATCAGCCAGCCGGTTGGAATATTTTAGGAACAAAAGAAAATATAAAAAAAATAAAAAAAGAAGATTTTATTGAATATAGAAAAAAACATTATGTTGCAAAAAAGACAGTTGTTGTTGTAGCTGGAAATATTAGTTTGAAAGATGTTTTGAAAGAAATTAAAGAAAAATTTTCTCAAATAAGCACAAAAAAAGGAGAAGGAAAGAAAAAAACAATTGAAAAACAAACTAACCCCCAACTTTTAATAAAAGAAAAAAATACCGAACAAACACATTTTGTTCTTGGTTTCAGAACATTTGATGATAAAAATAAAAAAATACCAACTGTTAAATTATTGGCAACAATATTAGGTGGTGGTATGAGCTCTCGTTTATTTGAAAAGTTGAGAGAAGAATTAGGTGTTGCTTATTATGTTGCTTCTGCGAATAGTTCTCAAAGTGATATCGGAAACTTTCGTATATTTGCTGGCATTGATACAAAAAGAATTAGTGAAGTATTAACAGCTATCATTAAAGAATTAAAAAGATTAAAAACAGAAACTGTGTCAGAAAAGGAAATTAAAAAAGCGAGAGAATATTTAATAGGTAATATGCATATGGATTTGGAGTCGTCCGACTCTATTGCAGAATGGTATGGGGAACAGGAAATAATGCATCTCAAACTAAGAACACCAGAAATGGAGGCAAATAAAATAAAAAAAATTACTGCCAAAGATATAAAAAGTATAGCTAATAAGATATTTCAAAACAACAAAATGAATTTAGCAGTAATCGGACCAATAAAAGATAACAAAAATCTGTTAAAATATATGAAAATATAAAAATAATATGAATCCCGTAGTAGAATTTCAAATCATTAATTTGTTTTTCTCGGGATTAGGTTCTAGAATAATATATAGTTAATTTAACGACAGAGTTTTGAATTGTTTTTAAAAATTAATAACCCCAGTAGCAGAGCGAAGCTCGCTACGGGACAAGAAAACAATTTGAAATTTCACTACAGGATGAAAGCTGATGAATTACGAGATAAATATTTAAACTTTTTTAAAAAACGCGGTCATGCGATTATTTCTTCTGCATCTTTAATTCCTGAAAATGATCCATCTGTTTTGTTTACAACTGCCGGAATGCATCCGCTCGTCCCATTTTTAATGGGAGAAAGACATCCTCTGGGTAATAAATTAACAAGTGTTCAAAAATGTATAAGAACAGGCGATATAGAAGAAGTTGGAAATGAAACACACCACACTTTTTTTGAAATGCTTGGAAATTGGTCTTTGGGTGACCCCAAAGACCCAAATGGGGTCGGGATAGGATATTTCAAAAAAGAAACAATTGAAATGAGTTTGGAATTTTTGATAAAGGAGTTAAAAATACCGATTGAAAAATTAGCAATAAGTATTTTTGTTGGGGACAAAAATGCACCAAAGGATTTAGAATCAAAAAAAAATTGGGTTAGTTTAGGAATTTCCGAAAAAAGAATTGTGGAGTTAGATAAAAAAAATAATTGGTGGGGTCCGGTAGGAGAAACTGGTCCATGTGGTCCAGATACAGAAATGTTTTATTGGTCCGACTTGGTGGTGGAGCCACCAAGTGAGTTTGATTTTAATGATAAAAGATGGATAGAAATCTGGAATGATGTTTTTATGCAATACAATAAAACAAAAGAAGGAAACTTTGAGCCACTCAAACAAAAAAATGTTGATACAGGTATGGGGCTCGAAAGAACTTTGGCTGTTATAAATAGATTTAGTGATAATTATAAAACAGAATTGTGGTTGCCAATAATAGAAGAAATAAAAAAATTGTCTAATAAAAAATATGATGATTTTAAAAAAGAAATGAGAATTATTGCAGACCACATAAAGGCATCCGTGATGATTTTGGGAGATGAAAAAGGAATTATTCCTTCAAATACTGGCCATGGATATGTTTTGAGACGGCTTATCCGTAGAGCAGTTAGATATGCAAAAATGATTGATATAAATGAAAATTTTACATCAAAACTTTCTGATTCAGTAATTAAAATATATAAAAAAGTTTATCCAGAAATTGAAAAAAACAAGGACTTCATAAAAAGAGAACTGGAAGCTGAAGAAAATAAATTTAGAAAGACGCTTGAAAATGGTTTGAAAGAATTAAGAAAAAAATTTGAAATATCCGGAACCCTTAAAGAAATTGTAGAACATCCAATAAGTGGAAAATGGTGTTTTGATCTGTTTCAGACCTACGGATTTCCAAAAGAGATGATCTTTGAAGAATTAAAAAATCTAGAAAAAGTTTTTAAACGCTGTATTATTCTTGATTGGCAAAGAACCAGTGATGGGTTTGATACCGAAATGAGAAAACATCAAGATTTATCAAGAACCGCATCCGTTGGGATGTTTAAAGGAGGGCTTGCGGATGCAAGTGAGGAAACAAAAAAATTGCACACAACTGCTCATTTAATGTTGCAAGCAATGAGAATTGTTTTGGGAAATCATATTGAACAAAAGGGAAGTAATATTACTGCTGAAAGATTAAGATTTGATTTTTCTCATCCACAAAAATTAACAGATGAAGAAAAAGAAAAAATAGAAAAAATTGTTAATGAACAAATACAAAAAAATCTTTCGGTTTGGTTTGAAGAGATGACATTAGATAAAGCAAAAGAAATAGGTGCAACCGGTGTTTTTGAAGATAAATATGGAGATAGAGTTAAGGTTTATTTTATAGGAAAAGACGAAGATAATTTTAGTAAGGAAATTTGTGGTGGGCCACATATTAAAAATACTTCTGAACTTGGACATTTTAAAATTATAAAAGAAGAGGCAGTTTCTGCCGGAGTTCGTAGAATAAAAGCGGTTCTTGAATAGAAGAAACATGAAATAAAACTAGGTCGCCATATCTCTGCGATAGCAGAGATATGGCGACCTTTATTATCTTATTTTCTAATTTTATAAAAAATAAAAATCCTGTCAATGACAGGATTTTTTTTAAATAGATTGATCAAAAAATGTGAACCAACCGTGGTCTGAGAACGGTTGGGGAATTATTTCTACTAACACTGGACTCATCTCTATACTGTTCCAGCTTATTGAAAGAAGATGAGCATGAAGATGAAGATAAATTTTGAATTTGTATAGGCAACTCTGTTTTGATTAAAGTAGAAGAGTTGTTTTTTTTGTTTGGGATTCGGCTGTTTTTCACAAATTTCTCCTTTTTTAAATGTTTGATCAATCTGAGTTCTAATGAATGAACTCTCTGCAAATTATTATTACACAGTTTATAAAAATATGCAATTAAAACCCGAATATTTTTTAAATTGGCAGATTTTAGATTTAATTTTTGAGATTTAATTTTTTTATGTGCTATAATTAAATAGTAAATAGTATGAAATCCAAAAAGGAAATAAATCTTATTATAGATATTGGAAGTGGAAGTATTGGAGTTGCCGTGGTGTCTGTTTGTTCTGATCCAAATATTGTACCTGAAATTCTTTATACAAACAGAAAAGAAATAAAATATTACGGGGGACTAAACTCGAGAAGATTTTTATTTTCAATGATAAATGCATTTGAAGAAGCGTTGACTGACTTACAAAAAAATTTTATTTCTATATCTAAAAATATAATAAATATAAAAGAAACTCATTGTTTCTTTTCTTCGCTTTGGCATATTTCTCAAACAAGAGTTTTGACTAATGAAAATGGAAAAGATACAAAAATTATAAAATCTTTGATAAATAGAATAGTTGAAAAAGAATCAAAAATTTTTGAAACATCTACATTAAAAGGAGACATAAATATTTCTGCTGAAGATATACAAATAATTGAAAAGAAAATAATGCAAATAAAATTGAACGGTTATGAAACTTCCGAGCCATATTCAAAGATGGCAAAAACATTGGAGATAAACTTTTTTATAAGTGCCGTATCAAAAAAAGTAATAAAAATATTAGAAGAATCATTTTTTAGATTTTTTAATAATAAAATTATTCAATATCACACATTTATAAACACGGCGTTTGTGACCTTACGAGACATAAATCCTACAATCAATGATTATCTCTTTCTTGATATAAGCGGTGAAATAACGGAAATTGCAATTATTAAAAATGGAGTTTTGTTTGATTCGATATCTTTTCCATTTGGTAAAAATTCCATAGTTAGAAAACTTTCTGAAGATTTAGGTACAAATAAGGAAGAAGCAATTTCTAGAGCATCACTTTATAAATCTAACGATTCAATAAAAATTGCAAATAGTAAAATTTCAAAAATTATAGAAAATTTAATGAAAGAATGGCATAAACTGTTCGACATTTCAATAAAACAATTATTATCAAATATTGCATTACCACAAGGAATATTTTTTATGTCTGATGACGATGTTAGTCAATTAGTTGGAGATTTTATAAAATTATATAAATTTGATAATATAGATACCTTTGAAAAACTTGTAAATGTAAAATTTATTGATAATGAAATTTTTGAAGAATATGTAAAATATAACAACCAAGGAGAAAAAGACCAGTTTTTATCTTTGGAAACGATTTTTTTGAAAAAAATGAAAAAGCTTTAATAGTTGTTAATTTTAGATTATACTATACAAGATAATTAAATTTACCTCGGTAGAATAAAAATTTTCAGAATTTTATTTTAATAAATTAAAATATTTTACAGAATAAAAAAATATTATGACAAAAAAAATTTTAGACGGCCTCGTTTCTTTAAATGAAAATTCAATAAGACAAATTCCAATTGAATATGACATAAAAAAAGAAAAACAAGACAACGGGCCAATATCGCCAATAAAAATAAGAAGAGAAAAAAGAGCTTCATCTATTGGTCTTTGGTTTATTGGAATAATTGTAATTGTATTTTTATTTTTTTTGTTTTCAATTTTATTTTCTGGTGCAAAAGTTTTGGTTTATCCACAAAAAGCAACACTATCTTTGGATGAAATAATCTCTGCTGTTAAAAATCTTAATAATAAAGACGCTATGCAATATGAGGTCATGGTAATAGACAAAAATGCGTCCAAATCTATCAAAGCAACTGGTGAAGAATATGTTGAAGAAAGTGCGTCTGGGACCATAACAATTTTTAATAATTTTGATTCTAAAGACCAAAGGTTAATAAAAAATACAAGATTTGAATCGGCAGGGGGCCTTACATACAGAATAAAAAATTCGGTTGTTGTTCCTGGCATTAAAAAAGTGGATGGTAAAAATATTCCAGGTAGTGTAGATGTTAAAGTTTACGCCAACGAGCCGGGTGAAAAATATAATATAGGTTTAAGTGACTTTACTATTCCCGGTTTTAAAGGAGACCCAAGATTTGATAAGTTTTATGCAAGATCAAAAACACCTATCACTGGTGGTCTAATCGGTAATATAAAAATTGTTCCAGAAGAAGACAAGCAAGCCACTATAAAACAAATACATTCAGAAATTGAAAAAGAAATATTAAATGAAGCACGTCTTCAAATTCCAAGTGATTTTATCCTTTTTGATGATTTAATTAAAATTACATTTGAATCATTACCAAATTCAAATGTGAATGGGGACACTGTATTAATTAGTGAGAAAGCAACTTTAAATGGTGCAATTATAAACAAAAAAGAATTGGCAAAATTCATAGCAAAAAATAAGATTGATGGATTTAAAGATGAAGATATAGAAATACTAAATATAAATGATTTAAAAATCTCTATTATTGATAAAAACAAAAATATATCCAAAGGAGAAGAAATAGGGCTTAATATAAAAGGGAACGCAACACTCGTTTGGTTATACAATGAAGAACAGCTGAAATTAGACCTTGTTGATAAAAACAAAAAAGATATTAATTCAGTTTTATCTAAATATCCTGGTATTAAAAAAGCAGAAGTTGTTGTAACACCTTTCTGGAAAAGTGCTTTCCCAAGTAAACCCAAAAATATAAAAATCGAAAGAATTTTGGAATAAACGATAATTTTTAAGAACTTTGTTGACGAAAAGGTTGACTTATGTGTGGTTATTTTGCTAATATACAGCACTGTTATTGTGATGAATATAAAAAAAGAACAAGTCGAAAAAGCATACGGTATAGTTGTTGAGGCCATGCCTAATACGACTTTTATGGTTAAATTTGAAAATAATAAAGAAAAACTAGCTTATTTGTCTGGTAAAATGAGAAAAAATCGTATTAAGATTGTTCTAGGAGATAGGGTTACTGTTGAATTAGACAAATACGGCGGTAAAGGAAGAATAATACAAAGAAGTTAATGTATTTATAATGAAAGTAAAATCATCAATAAAAAAAAGATGCCCAAGGTGCAAAATAGTCAAAAGGAAAAATCGTTTGTGTGTAATTTGCGATAATCCAAGACATAAACAAAGACAAGGATAATTTGTTTTTTTATTTTAATTATGAGAATTTTAGGAATTACAATACCAGATAATAAAAAATTAGAAATAGGATTAACCGTCATATATGGTATTGGTAGACCTAGAGCAATTGAAATTTTAAAAAATGCAAAAGTTGATAAGGACAGCAAGGCAAAAGATTTAATTCCTGAACAGGAAAATAAAATAAGAGAGTTAATTGAGAAATATTCAGTAGAGGGCGATCTAAAAAGAAAAGTTTCTTCAAATATAAAACGCCTAAAAGATATAAAGGCATACAGAGGAATAAGACACATGAAGAGATTGCCATCTCGAGGTCAGAGGACGAAAACAAATTCTAGAACGGTTAGAGGAAATGTTAGAAAAACAATGGGTTCTGGCAGAAAAAAAGTAGATAAGAAGTAGTAGAAAATAATGAACGAAGTGAATATATTTTCTTTATCCCGCCCTTTTATAAATTTATTAAGGACTGGTAAGAAAAGATACAAAAAAAATAGAATTTTAATGACAAAGAAAAAACATAAAAAGGGCGGGATGATGATTTTTATATTCGCTCCGCTCATTAAAAATCAATCACATGGGTAAAAAACGAATAGTTAAAAAAACTGGCTCAACAATGGATCGTGAAGCAAAATCACGGGCTATTTCTAAAACACCAAAGAAAAGAATAGAGTCCGCAATACTTTCTATAAAATCAACTTATAACAACACACTTGTTACTTTGACTGATTTAGGTGGAAATGTAATTTTGTGGTCTTCTTCTGGAGCACTTGGTTTCAAAGGTGCAAAAAAAGGAACTCCGTTTGCTGCCGCAAAAGTTGGAGAATTAATTGGTGAAAAAGCAAAAATTATGGGAATAAAAAAAATAGACGCGGTTGTAAATGGTGTTGGTGCAGGACGCGAGTCGGCAATAAGAGCTTTTATATCAAAAGGAATAAAATTAAATTCTGTTAGAGATGTAACTTCTATTCCACATAATGGTCCGAAACCACCTAAAACTAGAAGAGTATGATAAAAAATGCAAAATTAAAAAATCAAAGTGTAAAATTGTGGAATTCGCCTTTGGCGAATAATCAATTTATTGTAAATTTTCTGAAAAAAAATTTGCTTAATAACTTTAACATTTTGCATTGCCATTTTTCATTTTGAGATTTGCATTTTTAATTTATTAACAAAATTTCACTACAGGATGAAAAATAATTTATCAAAATTAATAACAAAAATAACAATGCTCTTTTAGAGCAATGTCATTTTTCACTACAGGATGATAACAGGTCCAAAATATAAAATATGTAAGAGATTGGGTTCAGGTGTGTTTGAAAAATGTCAAACAGAGAAGTTTGCTTTAGCACAATCAAAAACAAGCAAAGCAAAAAGATCCTCATCAAAAAAAAGACCAAGAGCGATGACTAACTATGGTCGTCAGCTTATAGAAAAACAAAAAGCAAGGTTTACATATGGTATTTCAGAAAATCAATTTGGAAATTACGTTAAAAAATCTATAGAAAAAAAAGAATCTACCCCAAGTGAAGAACTTTTTAAATTTTTAGAAAGCAGATTAGATAATGTTGTTTATCGTCTTGGATTCGCTAAAACAAGAAGAATGGCAAGACAAATAGTTTCTCACGGACACATAACTGTAAATGGCAAAAGATTATCAATTCCATCTTATAATGTTGGGGTTGGTGATAAAATTTCAATAAAAAATGAAAAGAAAAATAATGGTTTATTTGTTAATCTTGATAAAGAGGTGATGAATATGCCAAATATACCATCTTGGATTTCTTTCAATTTAAAAAACAAGGAAGGAATTTTAAAGAATGCCCCGGTTTATAATCCTACAGATTTATTATTTGATTTGCAGTCAGTCGTAGAATTTTATAATCGTTAAAGTTTAGTAGTAGTATATAATTATTAATAATTAATAAAAATTATGGATTACGATATTGTCTTACCATCACAGCCAAAAGTTATAAAGGAAGAAAGCTTTGAAGGCATATATGAGATAGAAGGTTTGTATCCCGGTTATGGTCATACCCTCGGGAACTCTCTTAGACGTATCATTTTATCTTCTTTGCCGGGTGCTGCAATTGTATCTGTCAAAATAGACGGTGCCGACCATGAATTTACCGCAATAGATGGAGTTAGAGAGGATGTTATAAATATACTTCTTAATCTAAAAAAGATAAGAATAAAAATGGACACGGAAGAACCACAAACAATGTATCTAAAAGCAAGGGGAGACAAAGAAGTAAAAGCCGGAGACATAGAAGTTCCTGGTCAAATAGAAATATTAAATCCAGACCTTATAATCGCACATACAACAAATAAAAACGCATCATTAAATATAGAGATGAGAGTTCAAAGAGGTCTCGGCTATATTCCAAAGGAAACAATAGAAAAAGACAGAGTAGACATAGGAGCAATATCTCTTGATGCAATATTTAGTCCAATAAGAAGAGTAAATTATGAAGTTGATGATATGCGTGTTGGAGAAAGAACGAACTTCAACAGATTGAGAATGTTCATAGAAACAGACGGCACTATGACTCCGAGGGAAGTTTTTGAAAAATCAATAGGAATAATGATAAAACAATTAAAGGCAATTGTTGGTTTTCAAGAAGAAGAGGAAGAGTCCATAGAGAATAAGAGTTCTACAGAAAAAGAAACTGGTGATGAAAAAGAATCTTCGAACGATGGTTCAACAGATAAAGAATTTTTCAAAACAAGAATAGAATCACTCGGTCTTTCTGTTAGAACAGAAAATGCACTTAAAAATGCAAGTATAAGAACCGTTGGTGGTTTAACAAGAAAAAAGGAAGAGGACATATTAGAAATTGAAGGACTTGGTAAAAAAGGACTTGATGAAATAAAAAAACTTTTGAAAAACAATAACATTTCTTTGAAAACGAACTAAGATGAGATTCCGTAGTAGAAAATGGCAACAGACAAAAAAATAATCATTAAATTTAAATGCTCTAACTTTAAAATCTCTAAATGAGATTTTAAAGAACCGTGTCAGATTTTAATCCTATTCTGAGCATTTAAATCCATAATGTTTTTTTAAAAAAACAAAACGATGAGACATCATAATAAAAATAGAAAATTTGGCCGAACAACAAATCAAAGAAAAGCTTTGATAAAATCTTTATCTTTGTCTTTAATAAAAAATGGAAAAATTAAAACAACAGAAACGAAAGCAAAAGAATTGAGACCTTTTATAGAAAAATTGGTTACGAGAGGAAAAAGTAAAACTTTAACTTCAAAAAAATTAATAATTTCTAGATTGGGAAGAGAAGATTTATCAAAAAAACTTATTGAAGAGATAGCGCCAAAATATAAAGATAGAAAAGGTGGTTATACAAGAATTACAAAATTATCAAAAAGAGCCGCTGATTCCAGCTCAATGGCTATAATAGAATTTGTTTAATTTATTTAAAAATTATGGAAGTTTATACAATTGATGCAAAAGATAAAAAATTAGGAAGGTTGGCTAGCAAACTGGCTGTTTTATTAATGGGAAAAAATTTAAGAAATTATAAAAAAAATATTGTTTCTGATGTTGCTGTAGCCGTCATAAATGCATCAAAAATGAAATTAGACCCTAAAAAAATTAGTAATAAAAGATATCCTCATTTTTCCGGTTATCCCGGGGGGCTTAGAAAAGAAAGCGCAGAAAAAGTGATAAAAGAAAAAGGTAACGCAGAATTAATTAAAAAAGCTGTTCGTAGTATGTTACCAAACAATAGACTTAGGCCTGATATGATGAAAAAATTAAAAATATCCGAATAATAAAATTATGATAAAAGAAACAAAAAAGGTAAAAGAAACAACAAAAATTCCTAAATCAACTTTGGGACAAATAAAAAAGAAATTTTTTCAAGAAATAGGGAGAAGAAAAACTTCAGTCGCTATTGTTAGAGCAACGGAAAACGCGAAAGCAAAAAATGAATTTGTTGTTAATGATTTAAAATTGGAAGATTATTTTAAGACAGGTAAATTACAAAATACAGTTAGAGATCCACTTTTGAAAGTAAAACCGAAAGAAAAATTTTCTTTCTCTGTAAAAGTAAAAGGTGGTGGAACTTCATCACAGGCAGAAGCTGTGAGACACGGTTTATCAAGAATTTTGTCTACTTTAAATGAGGAATATAAGAAAAAATTAAAAAAAGCGGGATTTTTGAAACGCGATTCAAGAGCAAAAGAAAGAAGAAAATTCGGTTTGAAAAAAGCTAGAAAAGCTGCTCAATGGAGTAAGAGATAAATGAAAAATGTCGTCAAGCGACAATTTTCATCCATAATTCAAATGCTCCATGGGAGCATTTGAATCCATAATTATTTTTTTTGTGTTATGCTCCATGGGAGCATTTGAATCCATAATTATTTTTTTTGTGTTATGCTCCATGGGAGCATTTGAATCCATAATTATTTTTTTTGTGTTATGCTCCAGTAGAGTTTTTGAGTCAATAATATATTTTCAAAAAACAAACTAAAAATATGTTTAAAAAAGATAAAATAATTCGTATGCCTGAAGATAATGAAAATAATCCAAAAGAAGAAAATGAAAATGTTGAAATTGAAGAAATGGAAGAATCTATAGACAATAAAATAAGAAAAATAAAAGAAAAATTAAAAGATTGTGAAAAAATCAAGAAAGAATATTTAGACGGATGGCAAAGGTCAAAAGCAGAGTTAATAAATTTTAAAAGAGGTGTAGAGCTTTCAAAAAAAGATATCATATTATTTGCTAACGAGAATTTAATATTAGAGATAATAAATGTCTTGGATAGTTTTGATATGGCTTTTTCAAATAAAAATCAGTGGGAAAAAGTTGATGAAAATTGGAGAAGAGGAGTAGAATATATATATAATCAGTTATTAAATACATTAAAAAATTTTGGTGTAAAAGTAATTAACCCAATAAAAGAAAAATTCAATCCAGTATTTCATATCTCGACTGGCTCAATAGATGTTGACGACGAAAAAAATGATCATATAATTTTAGAAGTTTTACAAAAGGGATACAGTTTGAATGGTAAAAACATAAGGCCGGCAAAGGTTAAAATTGGTATTTATAAAGATACACCCGCACACTAACTTTTGTTTTGTGTTGCATAAAAGGATTGGTCAAATTAAAGATAAATTTTTATTAGATAATAATTAAAAAATCGCATACCAAATTATTTAAAACAAAAGTTAGTGTGCGGGTAAATAAAAAAATATGAGCAAAATTTTAGGAATTGATTTAGGAACGACAAATTCAGCTTTTGCCGTTATTGAGGGCGGAGAACCAAAAATTTTAGAAAATTCTGACGGGGCTAGAACCACACCGTCTATTGTTGCTTTATCGAAAGTTGGCGAAAGAATTGTTGGAATTTCTGCCAAAAGACAGGCGGTTACTAACCCTAAAAATACGGTTTTTGGAATAAAAAGATTTATGGGACATCGTTTTGACGATAAGGAAGTCCAAAAAGATAAAGAAATTGTCCCCTACGAAATAACCAAAGGAAATGACAGTGGAGTTTTAATTACACTCGGGGATAAAAAATATAGACCGGAAGAAATTTCTGCAATAATACTTCAAAAAATAAAGACCGACGCGGAGGCAAAAACAGGAGAAAAAATAACAGAGGCCGTTATTACTGTTCCCGCGTATTTTAATGATTCACAAAGAAAGGCGACAAAAGATGCCGGTAAAATAGCCGGGCTGGATGTAAAAAGAATTATAAATGAACCGACCGCAGCCGCTCTGGCTTATGGTTTTAATAAAAAGAAAAATGAACAAATAGTAGTTTTTGATTTTGGTGGCGGAACATTTGACATTTCCGTTCTTGAAGTGGGAGATGATGTGGTTGAAGTTAAATCAACAGACGGCGATAGTCATATGGGCGGAAAAGATATAGACCAAAAAATAATAAAATGGATTGCTAGTGAATTTAAAAAAGAAAGTGGCATAGATATTACAAAAGATTCTTTGGCGCTACAAAGATTGGACGAAGCGGCTGAAAAAGCAAAACACGAATTGTCCAGTTCTACCGAAACAGAAATAAATATACCTTTTATAACATCAGATGCCGATGGTCCCAAACATTTATTAATGAAATTTTCAAGAGCAAAGCTTGAAGATTTAGTTAAAGAATATATTGATAAATCAATTGAAATAACAAAAAGAGCCATGGAAGCATCCCCATTTAAAATTTCTGATATAGATGAAGTAGTTCTTGTTGGCGGACAGACAAGGATGCCTGCGATTCAAAAAGCCGTAAAGAACTTATTCGGGAAAGAACCAAACAAGTCAATTAACCCGGATGAAGTGGTTGCTTTGGGTGCTGCTGTTCAAGCTGGAATTTTAAGAGGCGATGTAAAAGATGTTTTACTTCTTGATGTAATTCCACTATCTTTTGGTATAGAAACTCTTGGTAGTGTTGCAACTAAATTAATTGAAAGAAATACAACAATACCTACATCAAAATCACAAGTTTTTTCTACCGCTGCTGACAATCAAACATCCGTTGAAATTCATGTTGTCCAAGGAGAAAGACCTATGGCAAATGACAACAAAAGTTTGGGCAGATTTGTTTTGGATGGAATACCTCCTTCAAGAAGAGGAATGCCGCAGATTGAGGTTACTTTTGATATAGATGCAAACGGAATTCTCAATGTGAAAGCAAAAGATAAATCAACAGGAAAAGAACAATCAATAAAAATAGAAGCAACATCCGGATTGTCTGAAGATGATATAAAAAAGATGCAAAAAGATGCTGAATTACACGAAGAAGAAGACAAAAAGAAAAAAGAATTAATGGATGCAAGAAATTTTTTAGACCAAGTTGTTTATACCGCAGAAAGGTCATTGTCTGAAAATTCTGATAAAATTTCAGATGATTTAAAGAAAAACTTACAGGAAAAAATTGATAATGCTAAAAAAATAAAAGATAGGAATGAAGTGGATGAGATTAAAAAGGCAACAGAAGAACTATCTTCCGAGATGTCTAAAATAGGAGAAGAAATTCAAAAAAATGCGCAAACACAAACAAAGCCAGAAGAAGGAAAAAAAGAAGATGATGGAACGATACACGACGCGGAAACTAAATGAAAATTGTCGTTTAGCGACAATTTTCATTCATAATTCAAACGCTCTTAATGAGCGTTTGAATCCATAATGTTTCGGATTTTGGTAATTGGAATTTGGATATTGTTTGTGATTTGTAATTTGTGATTTGTTATTTCATTTTTTAATAAAAAATGTTATGGATTACTACAAAATATTAGAAGTTGATAAAAGGGCTTCAAAAGATGAAATAAAAAAGGCCTATAGAAAGTTGGCGCATAAATATCATCCAGACAAAAAAGGTGGGGATGAAAAAAAATTCAAAGAAATAAACGAGGCATATTCTACCTTATCAGACGATAAGAAAAAAGCGGAATATGACACATACGGAAGAACATTTAGTGGCGCTTCTGGTGGATATGACACGAGTGGATTTTCTTCCCAAAGCGGATTTGGCGGGTTCGATTTTTCCGGTTTTTCTAATTTTAATAATGAAGCTTCTGGTTTTCAGGATTTTGATTTGGGAGACATATTTAGTGAATTTTTTGGAGGCGGAATTAGAACTTCTCAAAAAAGAAGAGGTAGGGATATTTCTATTGATATTGAAATTTCATTTTCAGAATCTATTTTTGGTGTAGACAGAAAAATTTTAGTGAAAAAGAAAATCTTATGTGAAGAATGTAGGGGTGATGGAGCGAAAAAGGGAACAGAAATGAAAATATGTTCTGTATGTAATGGCTCTGGTAAGATACATGAATCAAAAAGGTCAATTTTTGGAACAATAACTCACACTGTTGTATGCAATGAATGTGCTGGAAAAGGCAAAATACCAAAAGAAAAATGCGGTAAATGTTCTGGATTTGGGGTTATAGAAAAACAAGAAGAAATAAACATAAAAATTCCACTAGGAATTGAAGATGGAGAAATGATAAGACAAACAGGCACTGGCGAAGTTATAAAAGATGGAATTGCGGGGGATTTATATATTAAAATTCATGTTAAAAAAGATTCTAATTTCAGAAAAGAAGGAAATAATATATTCACCGACTTAGATGTAAAACTTACAGACGCAATCACGGGTGCCGAATATAAATTAAAAACCTTGGATGGAATAATAACAATTGAAATTCCAACCGGTGTGAACCACGGAGATTTTTTGCGCGTAAAAGAGAAGGGAGTTGTTATTAATAAAAATAAGAGAGGTGATTTACTTGTGAAAGTAAAAATCATAATGCCTAAAAAACTTTCTAAAAAAGCCAAGGAACTACTAGATGAATTAAAGAAAGAGGGAATCTAAATCAAGAAAACAATAATAAAGTCCCCCTACGGGAGATCTCCCACAGGGGGACAAAAAAACAAGAAAAATGACGATTGTTTTATTTTCAATTTTTGCTTGTCAAGTTTATCCACATTTGGTTTGTCTAAAATATTGACATATGATTTTTTACGACTATACTATATGAATATGATTAAACATACATTTCTATTAGAATTGAGAAAAATCAATAATCTTTCTCAGGCCTTTATGGCTCAAAAGATATGTGTTTCTCGAGCTAGTTATATTGAAATTGAGAAGGGAACAAAAGAACTAACTCTTTCACAGGCTCAAAAAATTGCTGAAATTTTTAATCTTTCTCTTGAAGCACTAATTGCTGGTAAAAAAAATTCTGAAATAAAAATTTTTTTTAAGAAAGAAAAAAAAAGAAAGGAAGTGCAAGAAATTCGTATTGATATACCACAAAAAAATCTTAAAAAATTTAAAGAAGTATTATTGTATATATTAGAAAAAGTTGGCAGTAAACCAAATGTTGGAATGACGGTTTTATATAAACTCCTTTATTTTATTGATTTTGATTATTACGAAAAATTTGAAGAACAATTACTTGGGGCAACATATATAAAAAATCATTTTGGCCCAACCCCCGTGGAATTTAAAAAAATCGTTGAAAGTTTAGAATCAAAAGGGGAATTAGAAACAGTAAAAAGTAAATACTTTTTACATGAACAAACGAAATATTTACCTCGTAGACAATCTAATATTTCTATTTTAAATGCTCAAGAAATAAAACATATTGATGATGTTCTTTTTAGACTTTCTGATAAATCTGCAATGGAATTAAGTGACTATTCTCACAAAGATGTGCCATGGGTAGGGACGGAAGATGGTAAAATTATAAGCTATGAGTCAGTATTTTATAGGACTCCAGAAACATCGGTGAGAATCTATGGCGAAGATTAATTATAAAAATACAAAAGAATTTCAAAAGGATCTTAAAGAACTTCTAAAAAAATTTTCCTCCCTTAATGAAGATATTGAAACAGCAAAAACTTTTGCTATTGAATTATTTCATTTACAAAAAATAAATAAGCAAGCGATATTTCCAATTCCTAATTTTTGTTCTGAAAAAATAATAATCTGCAAACTCAAAAAATTTGCCTGTAAGTCACTAAAAGGACGCGGTATAAAAAGTGGCATAAGGATTATATATGCTTTTCATATAGAAACTGAAATAGTAGATTTTATTGGAATTTATTTCAAAGGTGAAAAAGAAATAGAAGATAAAGAAAGAATAAAAGAATACTTAAAAGTAAAAATTTAAATAAAATTGAATTGTTGTATAGTCAAACAACTAGATATTTTTGAAATCAAAGAAATCTAAAATTAAATATGATATAATTGACGAGTCAAATGAAAAAACTTTATTATATACCGCCACTATTTTTACAAACATTAATATGGATACCGGCTCGACTGGTTTTAATTTTTTTTGTTGGCTTAAAAGTTCGTGGAATTGAAAATTTGAAAGGCCTTGAAAAAGGGATTATTTTTGCATCAAACCACGCAAATGCTCTTGACCCGATACTTTTACCCGCAAGTTTGCCTTTTTTATCAAAATTTATGCCGATGTTTTATACTTCTCGTGAAAACACTTTTTATAAAAGACTTTGGATGAGAATATTTTTTTCATCAGGCTTATTTTTTAAGGCGTGGGGTTCCTACGCAGTTGCGATAGGGGTTCATAATTATGAAGAATCTCTCAGAGATCATATAAAAATTTTGAATGATAAGCATAGTTTATTTATTTTCCCCGAGGGAGGGACGACCAAGGATAGAAATTTTAAAGAAGCAAAAGGTGGAGTGGCTTTTCTCGCACATAAAACTAATTTTCCAGTTGTACCAGTTGGGATTAATAGCACATATAAAATATCTTGGGAAAATTTCTTTTTGAGAAAAAGAAAAATTGTTTTGAATATAGGAAAGCCGATGTATTTAAAAGATATTTTTGATGATAAAAAAGAAATCACAATAAATGATTATAAACTCGGCGCGAATAAGATAATGGATGAAATAAAAGAACTTTATAAAGAGACATCCCAGTAGTAGAGCAAAGCTCGCTACGGGACAAGTAAAATCACCAAATCACCAAATCACTAAATTCAAATGCTCATTCAAAGCATTTGAATCCATAATATTTTGTATTTTTAAAAACATAAAATCACTAAATTACTAGGCAGAAACCACTTTCTAATTCGCGCGAATTAGAAAGTGGTTTAATCTTTTGTTTACTTTAAATAAATTTTGTGGTATTCTGAAAAACAAATAGCTCTTTTTTAAAAAAATAAAATATAGGAGGTTGAAGTGGGTTGGTTTAGTGATCTCTTTGGAAGTGATAATAACTCTAACGATGAAACTGAATATAAAGTCAAAATAGAAGGTCGCAAAAGTGAAAATCACAAACACAAAGATGGTTCAAGCGGACATGATATATATGCTGCAAAAGTAACTTACAAAAACAATGAAAAGATTAGTGAAAAAAACGCTAATTTTGGTCATATTTCTGTAAATGAAAATGGGGACCAAAAGGATCATGTTAAATAAAGACAGAAACGGACAATTGTCCGTTTCTCTTTATTATTCTATAATTTAAGCAATGAAAATAATAAATAAAAAAAGAGAAATAAAAGTTAGTAATTTTGATAACTTATGGCTTGAAATTATTTTGAGTAGGGGAGTTTTAGAAAGAAAGGACATTTTGTATTTACTTGATAAATTTAAGATTAAATTTACAGACAAAAATTGGAGAAACCAAACTTCAATAAAAGAAATAGGATTAGTTTTAACTTTTGAATATTCAGATGCAAAGGACCAAAAATTGTTATTAGAAAAAACAAAAAAAATTATTGAAAAAAAATATTCAAATTTAATAAATTACAGTGAAGGTAAAAAAATATTTCTTTCGTTGATCAAACTAGACGAGAGCACACTAATTAAATTATGTATTGCTTTTGGTAAAAATAAAGATTATGTTGAAATGTTGAAAAAAAATGAAATAAATATAGAAATAAATAAATATGATTTAATTTTTAATTTATTTGAAGAAATATACTCTTGCAAATAAATAAAGTAATATTTTCTATTTACTTTAAACAAGTTTTGTGGTATTCTGAAAAACAAATAGCTCTTTTTTAAAAAAATAAAATATAGGAGGTTGAAGTGGGTTGGTTAGATTGGTTCAACGATTCTTCTGGTGGAGAAACAAACTCCAAAACAGAAAAAAATTCTAATGGAAGTAAAGATACTCACCATATCCGTACAAAGGATAACACAAGGGAAGGAGATAGAGACAATCATTCTCACATAATGATACGGGAAAATAGTGATGGCTCAAAAACAGCTCATGGGTTTCATGGTATTTCCAAAAAATAATTTTTTGGACCAAATATAGCTCTCTGTATTTTAACAGAGAGCTTTTTTATATATTTTATTTAAATCAAATAAAGATTTTGTTGGAACATCAGAATCATTTTTGCAATAAATCATGGCTTCCATTGCTAAATTATACAACTCTTCTGGCAATTCTTTAATTTCTGTTATTACAAAAAAATAAGAGCTCAAGGAAAGATTCGGACGAAGTTCATCTGTAGGTAAATTTTCAATCCCAAATTTGAAAATTTCTTCAATGGGGACAGGATTAACACTAAGTTTTGATATTAAAAAATTTTCATATTTCCCCAATCTTTTTTTATTTATGATATTTAGAAAACTTTGTTCAGAACCAGATTTTAAAATTTTATTAATTACACCTATTTTATTATTTAATTTAGTCATGTTTTTATTTTTAATAATATAATTTTAAATCAACCCACTTAATTCTATAATATACCCATTTGAAACTCTGTCAATTTTGTTGTGTGGTTTTATATTTACTTTAAATAAGTTTTGTGGTATTGTTTCAATCGAAAAGTTGTTTAATAAATCAGAGAGGTTTTAAATGAAAAGGATATTTATGGCTCTTTTTTCTTTTGTTTTACTTGGTTTGGCATTTATGTTTGGAAATGTAAGTGTTAAATCATTCGAAGAGATAGGGAATTCAGGCGGAGAATTGGTTCTTGGCAGGTTAGTTGTTACCGATTTTATTCAGAATGATTTTTCGTTATGGATTTCTATAATTTCCTTTGTGTTGTTTTTATGTTTTTTTATTTCTTCTATAATATTTTTTTCTTGCATATTTCCAATTCACAAGAAAAACAAGAATGCCGTAATCATATGATACGGCATTTTATTTTGTTAATTATAATATTTTTTGATATAATTATATAATTATAGTAATGATTACTGAAATATATAAAGACAAAAATATAAAATTTGAGACAAATAATCCTTCTAAAAAGGCTTTTGATTTTATACTTATACCAATATTAAACAGTCTTCCTAAATCTTTTCAGCATGGTATCAAAAAAACACATAAAGCAGCAGGACAAATAATAGAAACAGCAACCAGTTATAACGCCCTAGAAGTATTATACGGCCATGGAAAGATGTAAATTCCAGCGGTTGAACCGCTGGAATTTAAAACAACTTAAAGCTTTTTTATTATTTCTTTTAAAGTTTTGACATAATTTTTAGTAGATAAGTCATGTTCTGTATTTTTAATAATATATTTTTCTTTTTTACCTTTCCAAATTTTGTATGATTTTTCCGTTCTGTTTATAGCAATATCCCAATCTTTTTCTCCGATTAAAAAATATGCCAAACCGCTATTTTTATTTGGAAATAAATATTTTTTAAAATCATTCATCATTTTTTTACCAAAATATTTTTTACTTTTATCTGGAATACTATTTAAATCATCTTTAAAATATGGTGACAGGGAACAAAAAATAAATCCTTTTGCCTTTTTCTTTTTTGATAAAACAGCCGTAATATATGCGCCAAAAGAAAAGCCCAATATATAATCATTTTTGATATTATTAGGAATTTCTTTGTTTGCTTGCCTAATAAAATCATCCATATACATATCCAATTTCCATTTTATGTTTATTGGGACAACAGAAAAACCGGATTTTTTGGCAAACTCCATTATTTTCATATAACATCTTTTTCGTGTTGATTCTCCTAACCCCGGAATTATATATATTTTTCTTTTTTCTTTTTGAATCATTGCTCAAACTATATAATTTATAAGTAAAATAATCAATATTTAATATATATTCTGATTTTTCTTATTGAGATTATTTTGATATAATTATATTTGTGAAAACTTATATACTAACTGGTGGAACGGGGTATTTAGGGTCTGCTTTAGCCAAAAGATTGTTAGAGCAAGGCAACAGAATTATTTTTGTTGGTCGTGGGAAAGAAAATATTTCGTTTGAAGAAAGAATTTACAAAGAGATTGAAAACAATGAAAAAAATCAATTTTTAAAACTTGTGGTTGCGGTAGAAGTAGATATTACCGATTCAAACATAATAGAAAGAAAAGAGTTTTCCGAATATAAAAATAAGGTAGATGGTTTATTACATCTAGCCGCAAATTTGAGTTTTAAAAAAAAGGACAAAGAAAACATCTTCAAAACAAACATAGAGGGGACAAAAAATATGCTTAAGTTGAGCAAATTTTTGGGCTGTAATTTTTATTATGTTAGCACCGCATATATTCATGGAAAGAAACCCGGAATTTGTTATGAAGAAAAATTAAAAGATGATGGGCGAAAGTTCAATAACTATTATGAGGAAAGTAAATTTATATCTGAAAAAGAAATATATAAATGGAGTAAAAAAAATGGTAAAAAATTTGTCATTTTTAGACCAAGTATTTTAGTTGGTGGAGATTTTATATCAACAAAATTTTTTGGCTATTACTCTGTTTTGCATTCATTTTTTAAGTTAAAGAAAGTTTTGGAAGAAATAAACAATAGAAATATTTTTCTTCTAAATAGCATCTTTCGTTCTAAAAATGGTAAATTACGCATTCCAATACCATGGTTAGTATCAAGAAAATCAACACTGAATCTTGTATATTTAGATTCGGTAATTAATGTAATTGATGAAGTTTTAAAAAAGAAAAAAAACAATGGAAAAATATTTCATATAACAAATCCGGTTCCACCATCAATGAAAACCGTGATGAAAGAATCATTAAGTGCAATGAATATGAACATGCCAATTTTGGAAATAAACTCTTTTTTTGTTAATATATTTATGATATTAATATCGCAGTTTCTTTCTTTTTTTAGTTTTACAAAATCGTTGTCAAAAATTTTAAATACTTATAGATATTATATGACAAAAAGTAATGAATATGATCTAAGTAATTTAAAAATGGTTATGGGTAATAAAATGAATAAAATAATATCTGTACACAAAAAAGAAAATTTTGTCTATGAATTGGCAAAAGATTTTATTATAAAATTAGAGGAATTTAAAAATAAAAAATGAAAGCTTATATAATAAAAAATCAAATCCAAATTGAACCCTTTTTTGAAGATAGTGAGACACTTTTAATTGGAAACAAATGTTTAAAAGGCCTACAAAAAGAATCCTTGGAATCTCTCGGAATCATAGCTGTATTTTTTGATAGTAATTTAAAAATAGATGATGATGATGAATATTTAATTTTAGACAGTGCAATTTATTTTACTGCCCCTCTTTTGAGGGAATTTATTGACAAATCAAAAAAAATAAACTCACCAACCGTGTGTTCATTAAAACTGGGGGTTTTTACCAACCAAACCATTGTTAATACTCAAAATGTTAAAAAATATGAAGACAGAATAGAATATAATATTTTTTATTATCCACAAAAATATTTAAGAAACCAAGAAATAAAACCTATCGTATTGGAAAATGACCAAGATTATGAAAATTTGATTTTACCAGAACATATGTATAAAAATTCCAATTATCCAATGCCTGTTACGGAAAAAGTTATAATCCAAATAGATCACTGGGCTAATTTGTGGACGGCAAACTTAATGTCAATTTTGTCTAGGTTGGCTAGTTTTAAAAAATTATCAAAATTTAAATTAATAAAATTATTTTTAAAAGCAAGATCATCTGATAAATGGAAAATTGCAAGTTTTTTGAATGAGGTCGGAAAAAATAACAAAATTCATCACACGGCTTATATAGAGGGAAGTACTATAGGTAATAATGTTACCATTGGTGCGGGAACGGTTATCAGAGAGTCCATAATTGGTGATAATTGTTTTATAGGCAATGGAGTGGTTATTGAAATGTCAGTTATTGGAGAAAAATCTACAATATTAAGTGGTCATATTTTGTTTTGTGTTCTTTATTCTGGATTTTTTTCTATAACCCACGCGATATCAACTAGTATAGTTGGCAAAGATTCTTTTGTCGGACTAGGAGCAGTTTTAACCGATTTTAGATTAGACAACAAATCAATTAATGTGATTAAAGATGGGCTTAAGGTTGATACAGGAAGTACATTATTGGGTTGTTGTCTTGGCAACAATGTATATTTGGGTTCTGGGTGTGTTGTTGCCCCAGGTAGAATGATTCCTAACGATACGCACATATCACTCGGTGAAGAAAAGGTTATCACTGGTATTTCTGATAAAAAACAAATTAATGGTTTTAGAATAATATAATGAATATTCTTTCGATAGTAGGTTTAATCATTGCTATTGCTTCAGTCGTATTGGCTGTTTATTCTTTCGTAAACACAAAACAAAAAATCCATTTTATTTGGGGGCTTTTTTCTACATCTGTTGCATTGTGGGGTTTTGGAATATTTAAATTTGCGTCATCTGTTGAATTGGAAAATTCTGTTTTTTGGTGGCGTATTGCAGAAATTGGGGTTATCTTTATTCCAGTATTTTTAACACATTTTGTTTATGAATTTTTAAACTATTCCAAAAAAAAATTAATATTTGTACTGTATTTTATATCTTTTATTTTTTTATTTTTTGATATATTTACCGATTATTTTTTTGGGCCTGTTCGTTTTATTTTTAATCAATTCTATTACATCACACCAACGCCAATTTATACCACGATGGTCACACTATTTTTATTGTTGGCAATTTATAACATCTTCATTCTTTATAAGGAATTAAATAAAAGTAAAAATCCTGTCGTTAAACACCAAATACAATATCTCATTCTTGCCTTTATTGTTGGTTTTGCAGGTGGAGCAACTTCTTTTTTCCCTGTTTACGGAATTTATGTTTACCCAGTTTATAATATAACTATTCTTATTTCTGCTCTGGTTGTAGTATATTCTATTTTTAAATATCAATTATTAAATATTAAAGTCCTCGCCACACAATTGTTGGTATTCTCTATTTGGTTTTTCTTGTTCGGAAGAATCTTACTCGCTAGCAATATTCAAGATAAAATAATAGAAGTTGTCTTATTGTCTGTTATGGTAATATTAGGCATTTTGCTTATTAAGAGTGTTCTAAAAGAAATCAGCACGAGAGAAAAAATTGAAAAACTTGCAAAAGATTTAGAAGTAACAAACGCAAAATTGGAAGATGCAAATGTAAAATTAAAAGAGTTAGATAGACAAAAATCAGAATTTTTATCTATTGCGTCGCATCAATTTAGAAGTCCACTTTCCGCAATAAAAGGATATGCTTCATTAATTATGGAAGGGTCATACGGAAAAATTGATGACAAAATAAAGCAACCTGTTAAAAATATGTTTGATTCTACAAACAATCTCGCAATGATAGTTGAGGACTTTTTAAATGTTTCGCGGATAGAGCAGGGAAGAATGGAGTATAAATTTGAAACGGCAAAAATAAATGAAATTATAGAAAGTGTAATAAATGAAATGAAACCATCAATAGATGAATCAGGTTTGGAGTTTTCTTTTAATTATGATAAATCTGCAGAGTACAATGCGAAAATTGATATAGGCAAATTTAAACAAGTAATAACAAATTTGATAGATAATGCGCTGAAGTACGCAAAATATGGTTGGGTAAAAACTGAACTTAAAAAAATTGATAGTAATAAAAAAATATTATTCTCTATTTCAGATAGTGGTGTCGGGATTCCAGAAAAAGAATTATCCGGATTATTCACATTATTCAGAAGAGCAAATAATGCAAATAAAGTTAATGTTAAAGGAACAGGGCTTGGTTTATATATAGTTAAAAAAATTATAGAAGCGCACAACGGCAAGGTCTGGGCTGAATCAGATGGGGAAGGTAAGGGCGCAGAGTTTTATGTTGAATTGAATTCAAAAAAATTTACCCTGTAGCCAACTTGTTGTGGTACTGGGGCAAGAAAACAAAAACTGGTCGCCATATTTCTGCTATCGCAGAGATATGGCGACCCTATGGAGTATTATTAATTTGACAATAAATTAAATTTAAATTGGCTGTAGTATGTATATGCTAAGACATATAGCGTTTGTCAAATAGTTAATTCAACTTTTTTCAAAAAATAAAAAATCCCTCTCTGCTAGCAGAGAGGGATTAAAAGCACCTAAAGAAAAATTTCCTAGAGAATAGGTTTTGAGAATTCCAAACTTAATAAAAATTCGGGGTCCCAATCAATTTTTTTGTTTGGGTCTTTGAAACTTAATTCGGCAATTTCCACCGCCCAATCTGGCAACATCGCTTTTAAACTTCGGATACAACTCACGCGCGAGACATGTCCAATTTTAGAAATTCTTTCTGGAACTTTATTATATTGTTCCAAAAGAATTTTTCGAAGTTTTTCTCCGAAAATTTTTATGTCAGAGAATGTTAAATTTTTTGTTATCATTTTTTCCTCCATTAAATTTAGTTTGAAACATGTGCTTGTCCGAAATGAATAATAGACCTTTTTAAAAAAATGTCAATGGCACAAAATTTATTATTAACTATACATATTTTAAAAAGAGAAAGAATATAGTATGATTAACCATGAGTTTTTTAATTAAAATATAAATATTATATGGAGAAAAATGATTCTAACATGGACAAAATAATATCTCTTTCAAAGAGAAGGGGTTTTATATATCAGGGCTCAGAAATATACGGCGGACTTGCTGGAACATGGGATTATGGACCACTGGGAGTAGAACTCAAAAACAACATAAAAGGTCTCTGGTGGAGCCGTTTTGTGCGAAATAGGGGGGATATTTATGGCTTAGATACAGCTATTTTAATGAATCAGAAGGTGTGGAAAGCAAGTGGGCATGTTAATGGTTTTTCCGATCCGTTGGTTGAATGTAAAAAATGCAAAAAAAGATTTAGAGCAGACCAATTAGAAAAAAATAAATGTTCTGATTGTGGTGGAGAAGTTGGTGAAGAGAGACAATTTAATATGATGTTTAAAACAAACATCGGTGCAAATGAGGATTCATCTTCAATATCATATTTAAGACCAGAAACAGCACAAGGTATTTTTGTTAATTTCAAAAATATAATTGATTCTTTTCATCCACAAATACCTTTTGGTATAGCACAAATAGGAAAAGCATTCAGAAATGAAATTGCACCACGCGATTTTATATTCAGAGTTCGTGAGTTTGAACAAATGGAAATAGAATATTTTGTTAAGCCAAAAGAATGGAAAAAATATTTTGAAGAATGGGTCAAAGAAATGCGTGAATGGATAAACGAAATAGGTTTAAATAAAAAAAATATTCACGAGTATGAAACTCCAAAAGAAAAATTAGCTCATTATTCAAAAAGAACTGTTGACTTTGAATATGATTATCCTTTTGGGAAAAATGAATTGTATGGTTTGGCTTACAGAACAGATTTTGATTTAAAAAGTCACACAACAGGAAGTAATGTTCCGCTTGAATATTACGACCAAGAAAATAATGAAAGGTACACACCGCATGTTATAGAACCAAGTTTGGGAATTGATAGAACGGTTCTCGCAATTCTTTGTGATTCATACACAGAAGAAGAAGTTAATGGTGAGACCAGGGTGTTGTTAAAAATAAAACCATCTCTCGCTCCGTTTAAAATAGCAATTCTACCTTTATCAAAAAAAAGTGACTTACAAAAAATTTCAAAAAAAATATTAAATGAATTAAAAACAAAATGGGTATGTATTTATGATGAGACACAGTCAATAGGAAAAAGATATAGAAGACAAGACGAAACAGGAACTCCATATTGTGTTACCGTAGATTTTGAATCATTGAATGACAAAATGGTAACAATTAGAGAAAGAGATAGTATGGAGCAGGATAGAATAGAAATGACCAAGCTGATAGATTATTTTAATGATAAGTTTTCAAAATAGTTTGTTATAAATAGTGTAAAGTTAAAAAATCAAAATGAAAAATGACAATGTAAAATTATAAAATGATTTTGACATTTTGAATTGTCATTTTCAACTTTGAGATTTACATTTTTAATTAAGTTAAAAGAATAAAGACAAACATGAATATAGAAAAATATCAAAAAAAGATACTACTCTCCGGGGTTAAACCATCTGGACGTCCACATCTTGGTAATTATTTTGGTGCGATGAAGCAGTTTGTGGCACTTCAAAATGAATATGACTCATATATTTTTATTGCTGATTTACATGCACTCACAACCGTTCAAAATAAAAAACAAATGAGCAATTATATATATGATATCGCTGTTGATTATTTAGCCATTGGACTCAACCCAGAAAATGTAACTTTATATAAACAATCAGATGTGCCACAGGTTTCCGAAATGGCATGGATATTTAATTGTATAACTACAATGCCTTTTTTAATGAGAGCACACGCATTTAAAGATGCTGAGGCAAAAAATAAAGAAATAAATGTTGGTCTATTTGATTATCCAGTTCTTATGGCTGCAGATATTTTACTTCCATCAGCAGATGTTGTTCCCGTTGGAGATGACCAAAAACAACATGTTGAAATTGCTCGTGATATTGCTCAAAAATTTAATAATATTTTTGGAGAAACATTTAAATTACCTGAACCGATGATATTTAAAAATGTTGGAACAATTATTGGAACGGATGGTCAAAAAATGAGCAAGAGTTATAAAAATACAATAGAATTGTTTGCTTCCGACGAAGAACTAAAGAAGGCAATAATAGGAATAATAACGGATTCAAAAGATGTGAAAGATAAAAAAGACCCTGATAAATGTAATATATTTAATTTACATAAACTTTTCAGTTCTGACGAAGAATTAAGAGAATTAAGTAAAAGATATGCGAATGGGAAAATTGGATATAAAGAATCAAAAGAAATTTTATTAAAAAATGTAACCGATTTTATAAAACCAATGAGAGAAAGAAGAGAAATGATACAAAAAGATAAGGAATATGTTTTGGATGTGCTTGAAAAAGGCGGGAAAAAAGCAGAAAAAAGAATTGCAAAAAAAATGGAGGAAGTTAGAACCAAAATTGGTTTGAATTTAAAATAATTACAAACCAATTTTGAAATTACTAATGTCAAATTATCAATTTCTAATGAAATTTTTAATGTTAAATTAAGAATTCAAACATTTCATTAGATATTAGAAATTAGTAATTAGAAATTTAATAAATTTTTCCAAAAAATTTATGAACAGAATATACATAAAAGAACTAAAAAAACATATTGGCTCGGAAGTTAAAATTTCTGGTTGGATTAATATTCGTCGCGACCATGGAAAACTTATTTTTATTGATTTGAGAGACATGACAGGTATTGTTCAAATGGTCGCGTTATCAAATCACGAAGAAGCATACAAAATAGCCGAGACACTAAGAACCGAATGGGTTGTTGAAATTTTTGGTATAGTAAACAAAAGACCAGAAAAAATGATAAATAAAGACCAAGAAAACGGAGATGTGGAAATTGAAATCAAAGAAATTAAAGTTTTAAACGAAGCCGAAACTCCTGCTTTTGAAACAAGTTCTGATGGAAAAGATGTTAATGAAGAAACAAGAATGAAATATAGATATTTAGATTTGAGACGAAACAGAATGCAAAAAAACATAAGAAATAGACACAATTTAGTTAAATCAATAAGAGATTTTTTTGATAAAGAAGGATTTATAGAAATTGAGACACCTATTTTAACAAAATCAACGCCGGAAGGAGCGCGCGACTTTATTGTGCCTTCAAGAGTTCAAAATGGAAAATTTTATGCTTTACCACAAGCGCCACAACAATACAAACAACTTTTGATGGCTTCAGGAATGGAAAAATATTTTCAAATTGCGAGATGTATGAGAGACGAAGATAGCAGAGGAGACAGACAACCAGAATTTACACAAATGGATTTGGAAATGAGCTTTGTTGAAAGAGAAGATGTTATGCAATTGAATGAAAAAGCTCTCGTTGAAATTATTCAAAAAAATTACCCAGAAAAGAAAATACAAGAAATTCCATTTCCACGACTTACATACAAAGAAGCGATGGAAAAATATAAAAGAGATAATCCTGATTTAAGAAAAGACCGGAACGATTCAGATCTTTTGGCGTTTTGTTGGATTGTTGACTTTCCTTTTTTTTCCGCCACAGGCGGAGAAAATACCCAAACTGGTTGGACATTCACACACAATCCCTTTTCAGCACCTAAAAAAGAATTTTATGACGATTTACTTAGCAAAAAGAATATTGGAAAAATTTTAACAGACCAGTATGACATTGTTTTGAACGGATATGAAATAGGTGGGGGAAGTATAAGAAATCACAGACCGGAAGCATTAAAAAGGGTTTTTGAAATTATGGGATATAAAGAGGAAGACATTGAAAAAAATTTTGGGCATATGATGAAGGCATTTTTTTCTGGTACTCCTCCACACGGAGGAATCGCGTGGGGAATAGACCGAATTGTTATGTTGCTTCAAAATGAACCAAGTATTCGTGAAGTTATAGCATTTCCAAAAACAGGGGACGGTAGGGATTTACTTATGAATGCTCCTTCAGAAGTTTCAAATGAACAATTAAAAGAGCTCGGGATAGAAATCAAGAAAACGCGAACTAAAAACGCGGGCTAAACGCGGACTAAATGCGGACTTACGCAGAAAAAAAATAACCACAACATTTTTTAATTAAAATGTTGTGGTTTGTGTTAGACAGCAGGGCCTAATCCCATAAGAGTTATTTTGAGATTTTCATTTTCGTTTTTTAACTCTTGATTTTCTTGTTTTAATTTAGAAATTTGTTCTTTCAGTTCCTCATTTTCTTTCGTTAATTCTTGTTTTCTTCGAAATAGTTTTTCTACATCCGCTGAAGACATAAATCCTCCAAAATTATGTTAAAATATATTTAATTGAAAAGATTATTCTGTCCAGAAGTATATAATAACCTCAATTAAAAGTCAATGACGGAAGAAATAAATAACCAGATTTTATCAAAAACATTCGTAGCCAAAACGAATGTTTTTGAAGGACCCTTAGACTTACTTTTAGAGCTTATAGAAAAACGAAAATTGTTCGTAAACGACATTTCTCTTGCACAAGTAACAGACGACTATATTTCTTTCGTAAATAAATTAGAAAATTTTGATGTTCCAAATGTAGCAGATTTTTTGCTTATAGCTTCAACCTTGCTTTTAATAAAATCAAAATCATTACTGCCAAACTTAGACCTAACAGATGAAGAGGAATTAAATATTGAATATCTGGAAACGAGATTGAAACTCTACCAAGAAATTAAAAACCTAAGTCAGCATATTTCTAAACTTGCAATTGGAAATAAAATATATGAAAGGGAATATATAAAACAAATAGAACCGGTTTTTTCTCCAAGTGAAGACATAACTATTGATAATTTAGTATCATCAATAAAAAAACTTGTTGAGAGATTGCCTAAAAAAGAAAAAGTAGAATCAACAAAAATAAAGAAGGTAATTAAGTTGGAAGAAATTATAAATAATTTAAGTGAGAGAATACAAAGTAGTTTTAGATTAAGTTTTAATGAATTTTCAAATAAAAGTAAGGCAGAAAAAGTTAATGTTATCGTAAGTTTTCTCGCCTTACTTGAACTTGTTAAACAAGGAATCGTTTTAGCAAAACAAGATAATCATTTTGAAGATATAGAAATAGAGAGCAACAAACCAACATTACCGAAGTATTAAAATTAAAAAAAATAATGTGCTAATATAAATTTGTTTTATGAACTTAGATGCAAAAATAGAATCAATACTTTTTTACAAAGGTGAACCGGTTTCAATAAAAGAACTGGCGAATATTTTTGATGTGAGTGTTTGGGAAATAAATAAATCATTAAAAATTCTTGAAGAAAAACTCAAGGATAGGGGATTAAAACTTATTTCAACAGATAATGATGTAATGTTAGGGACAACGCCAGAGACATCTTCTTTAATAGAAGAATTAAGAAAGGAAGAACTATCAAAAAATTTAGGTAAGGCAAGTTTGGAAACACTAACAATAGTTTTATATAAAGGACCAATTTCAAAACCAGACATTGATTATATAAGAGGAGTAAATTCAGTAACAATATTAAGAAGCTTGCTCGTTCGTGGTCTTGTAAAAAGAACCGAAAGCCAAGAAAACAAAAGAACTTATTTATATAGTCCAACGATTGATTTAATCGCATATCTTGGAATTGAAAATGTAAAAGAGTTGCCTGAATACGGAAAAATAAAAGAAAGTATCAACGAGTTTGAAAAGACATTTAAAACCACGGGAGATGAAGAGATAGATGAATGACCCCATTAGAAGTTCGTTAAGGGCGAATAACTTTAAAAATCAAACAAAAAAAATTATGGATTAGAATGTTCGTTAAAAGCATCCGAATTTCTAACGGGGCAAATAAGGTAGATTTTGAAAATATAGAGTAAAGATGTTAATATTTACCCCGTGGAATAAAATTCTTTAGAATTTTATTCCACGGGGTAAACTAATCATGGACGAAATGGAAGAAAATACAATAAAACCAGAGGAAGGATTAATTAAATTTATTTTTTCTATTGCAATAGTATTATTATTTTTTTCAATTGTTTACATATCTTTCCCAGAAAAAAAAGAAAGCGAGTCGGAAATTTCTATACAAAAAACAGATATTGTTAACAATATAGCTCAAAAAATAAAAGACGCACGACTTGAAGCGCAAGCCGTGTTTATTTGGGATGTTTATAACCAAAAAGAAATTTTTTCACAAAACAAAGAAGCACAATTACCACTTGCATCTCTTTCAAAAATTATGACAGCATTAATTGCTAGTGAATATGAAAATAAAAATATAATAGTAAATATTGATGAAAAAAATGGGAATGGTGGACTTATAAAAAACGAGAAATGGAATTTAAAAGATTTAATAGATTTTACACTTATTTCTTCGTCAAACGATGGTGCAAGCGCAGTTGCTTCTGCGGTTCAATCGTTCACAAAAAATAAAAACGGTGTGGAAGAAATGTCGTTTGTTAAAAAAATGAATAAAAAAGCCAAAGAATTAAATCTGAAACAGACATACTTTTTAAATGAGTCCGGATTAGATATTGATGAAAAATCTTTAAGTGGCTCTTATGGTTCAGCACAAGATGTTGCTATGCTTTTTGATTATATGGTTCGAAATAAACCAGAAATACTCGAGGTTACTTCCTACAATAAATTGGAATTAAAATCTGAAGATAATAAAATTCACAATACAGAAAATACTAACGAAATTATAAATAAGATACCTTGGGTGATAGCTTCAAAAACCGGTTATACGGATTTGGCGGGAGGAAATCTTGTAGTGGCTTTTGATAATGGAATGATGCGACCAATAATAATTTCCGTTCTTGGTTCAACCAAAGAAGGGAGGTTTAAGGATATGAAAAAATTGGTTGATATTGTCATGGATTCAAATTCAAATGTTTCAAGGGAGTATTTGAATCCATGATTATTTTTTATGTTCAATTAAATAAAAAACTCCCACACATGTGGGAGTTTAGAGAATCAAATAACTGCGTGTCCGAAAACATAAAGAACATCTAATTATATGACATTAACTATGTTATAACGTAGTAATTGTTCTGTCAAAATGAAAATGTGGATAAATAAAAAAAAAGCTACCCGTTAGCAATCTATTTCTAGAATGGGGTAGCTTCTATAAACATAACCAGGATCTCTTATTATTCAAATTTTTGTAGAATATTAAATAAGAAATCCTAGCGACAAAACATCGTTTAATCAAGTCCACATATATTATATCAGATACAAAAATAATGTCAAATAAAAAATAAAGTAAAAACTATTGTTTTTTGTTTTAGTGATTTTGTGATTTAATGATTTTATGATAATAAACATAATAAAAGTATTTACACCATCGGCGATTGCTTTCTTGATAGGCATTGGCTTTGCTCCTGTTTTGATAAGTTATTTATACAAGCATAAAATGTGGAAAAAAAAATCAGGGAAGGTAGGAATGGATGGAAAAGATACTCCTATTTTTAATAAATTACACAAAGGAAAAGAAGTCGGGACACCTAAAATGGGCGGAATATTAATTTGGGGGAGTGTAATTTTAACTACATTATTATTTTTAATACTGCCTTATATTTTTAATTTTGAAATAACTTCTAAATTAGATTTTTTCAGCAGAAATCAAACATGGTTGCCATTATTTACTCTCTTGGTAGGAGCGGTCATAGGTTTGATTGATGACTATTTTGAAGTGAAAGGAAAGAAAGACCATCTCGCCGGCGGTTTATCTTTAAAAAAGAGATTACTTGTTGTTTTTGTTGTATCTCTGATAGGTGCTTGGTGGTTTTACTCAAAACTTGAAATGACATCTGTCGCCATACCTTTGGTTGGAGATCTTGATATAGGATTATTATTTATACCATTTTTTATAATTGTTATGCTTGGTATTTATTCTGGTGGTGTTATCGATGGAATTGACGGACTTGCCGGTGGAGTTTTTTCTTCCGCATTTTCAGCATACGGAGTAATAGCATTTGTTCAAAACCAAGTTGATTTAGCGACTTTTAGTTTTGTTATAGTTGGTGGTCTGCTTGCATTTCTGTGGTTTAATATTCCACCAGCAAGATTTTATATGTCAGAGACAGGAAGTATGGCACTAACAATGACTTTGGCCGTTGTTGCATTTTTAACAAAAGAAGTTCTTGTTTTACCAATCATTGCTTTTCCTTTAGTCATAACAACACTTTCCGATATTATTCAGATTTTGTCTAAAAAATTGCGAGGGAAAAAAATTTTTCTTGTAGCACCAATACATCATCATTTTGAAGCAAAAGGATGGCCGGGATATAAAGTCACAATGCGTTATTGGGTAATAAGTGTTGTATTTGCATTTGTTGGAGTTATTATTGCACTACTAAAGTAGTACAAAAATTTAAAATGCAAATCTCCCCGAAGTATAAATTTTACAAATTTAACTACGGGGCAGGCAAGGTGTAAAATGACCATCCCTTCGGGAGATCTCCCGTAGGGAGACAATTTAAAATGTTAGAATCATTGAGTAAATTTTCTGAAAGAAAATTTATAACTAATTGTTCGTCCGCCTTCGGCGGATACGACAACTTTGCATTTTGATTTTTGCATTTTTAACTTTCTATCATGCACGAACACAAAATAGACAAAGTATTTTTATTAATAACAGCCATTATGGTTTTGGGTGGACTTTTTATTTTTACATCAGCATCTTTGGGTTTATTAGCAAAAGATGGAGCAAGTTTTTCTTCGGTTGCCTTCAATCAAATTTTCTTGGGAGTTTTCCTTGGTTCATTGGCACTCATTTTATTTTCAAAAATAAATTATAAAATTTGGAATAAATACGCTTTTTATATATTTTTAGGTTCTTTGATATTAACAGCATTAGTTTTTATTCCTAGTATAGGCATTGAGCATGGCGGAGCAACAAGATGGTTATCACTCGGTCCGTTTTCATTTCAACCCGCGGAATTACTTAAGATAGGATTTGTAATTTATTTTTCGGCATGGATTGCTGGTGTAAAAACAAAAATTTTATCGCTTAAATATGGAATTATTCCTCTTTTTATTATGGTTGGAATTATTGCTGGAATCTTACTTGCACAACCAGATACGGGAACTTTGATTGTAATAGCAGTAACCGCAATAGGAATGTTCTTGGTTGGCGGAGGGAGTTGGAAACACGCGCTTGGTTTAATTTTAATTATATCAATAGGAGTTATGATACTTGCTTCTTTTGAACAGTATTTTTATATAAAAGATAGATTTTTAACATATTTTGACCCCGGAAGGGACCCGGATGGGTCGGGATATCAAATACAACAATCTCTTATTGCAATTGGTTCCGGCGGAATGTTTGGTAGGGGCTTTGGACAAAGTATACAAAAATTTAGCTCTCTACCTGAACCAATAGGGGATTCCATATTTGCTGTTTTTGCAGAAGAATGGGGATTTGTTGGAAGTATCGCATTACTTATTTTGTTTCTCGTTTTTACATTTCGTGGTTTTAAAATTGCTTCGAGGGCCCCGACAAATTTTGCAAGATTGCTTGTTGTTGGGATTATTTTATTGATAATAACTCAATCAAGTATAAATATTGCATCAATGCTTGGTGTTGGTCCTCTAACAGGAATGCCTTTGATATTCGTAAGCAAGGGTGGAACCGCTCTGTTTTTTGCTCTTGCGTCCGTTGGAATTATATTAAACATATCTAAATACCGCAAAGCGGTATGAATGCAAAGTGTAAATCTCAAAGTGTAAAGTTATGGAGTTCGCCGAAGGCGAACAAAAGATTAGTTGCAAATTTTCTTTCAGAAAATTTGTTCAGTAACTTTAATATTTTACATTGTCTCCCTACGGGAGATCTCCCGAAGGGATAATTATTTTTCATTTTGATTTTTTAATTTTAAATTAAATATCACAAATTTACTTCGTTTGTTTTGAGATAATTTTGTTATATAATAAATAAGATGAATCCCGTAGTAGAAAATGGCATTCGGGAATGGATATTAAAATAATGAAAAATTTATGAGACAAGATTTATTAACATTAACAACAAAAATGACCGCGCTCTTTTAGAGCGATGCCATTTTTCACTACAGGATGAAAATTGTATTTACAGGCGGAGGCACGGGCGGACATTTTTATCCGATTATTGCCGTTGCAGAAGAAATAAGGGAAATAGTTAAAGATGAAAATCTATTAGAACCAGATTTGTTTTTTTTAGCACCGGATGTTTATGATAAAAGGGCTCTTTTTGAACTTGGTATAGAATATAAAAAAATATCAGCGGGAAAATTAAGAAGATATTTTTCTTTGATGAACTTTTTTGATTTATTTAAAACAGGGTGGGGAATAGTAAAAAGTGTTTTTGTTGTATTCAATATTTTCCCAGATGTAATTTTTTCAAAAGGAGGTTATGGAAGTTTTCCTGTAATTCTTGCATCAAAAATTTTTAAAATTCCACTAATAATTCATGAGTCAGATAGTGTCCCCGGAAAAGTCAATATGTGGGCTGGAAAATTTGCCAAAAAGATTGCTATTTCTTATCCAGAGGCATCAAATTATTTTCCAAAAGAAAAAGTGGCCCTAACGGGTAATCCAATAAGGAAAGAATTATTAAAACCTTCAAAAACTGGGGCAGAAGAATTTTTAAAATTAGAAAAAGATGTTCCTGTAATTTTTATAATAGGCGGTTCCTTGGGTTCTCAAACAATAAATAATGTAATTATTGATTCGCTTCCAAAACTTGTAGAAAAATATCAAATAATTCATCAAACAGGAGAAAAAAATTTTGCAGATGTAAAAAATTTGGCAGATATAGAATTAAAAAATAGTAAATATAAAAACAGATATAAACCTTTTTCTTATTTGAACACGATTGCGATGAAAATGTCTGCAGGGGTCGCTGATTTAATTATTTCAAGAGCCGGTTCAACAATTTTTCAAATAGCTGTTTGGGGTGTTCCAAGTATAATAATTCCAATAACAAATTCAAACGGAGATCACCAAAGAAAAAACGCCTTTAATTATGCTTCATCCGGTTCTGCTATTGTTATTGAAGAAAATAATCTTTCAGATGACATACTTATTTCACAGGTGGAAGAAATTATGGGTAATGAAACAAAAAGAAATAATATGATAAATGCAACAAAATCATTCGCTAAAACCGATTCAGCAAAAATAATCGCAAAAGAATTAATAAGAATTGCTTTGGAACACGAAAAGTAGATATTTTCTACACTTATCTTTGCGATAGCAAAGATAAGTGTAGAATAAAAGTATGATATTTTTTTAGAAGAATTATATGGATATATGGGGTTATGAATAAATAAGCAGTGAGAAAATTGTTTTTTAAAAGAAGAAATTCTTTCTACATCTATCTCTGCTATAGCAGAGATAGATGTAGAGGGGTAAGGTGGCATTCAAAAAATAATTTGTATGAAAAAACACAGTAGAGGAGAATTAGCTAAAGATATATTAAAAGCAATAGTGGGGGCAACTTTTGTAATTGGTTCTATGGCACTTCCACAATTACCTCTTGTCTATAAAATGTTTGATGCGGAAGCATGGAAAGAAAAGGAGAAAATTAGACGAGCAATAGATAGATTAGAAAACAAAAAATATGTTAAAAAATATAAAAAAGAAGGAATTGATGTAATTGAAATAACAGAAAATGGAAGAAAAGAGATTTTGAAATACAAAATAGATGAAATAAAGATAAAAGAGCAAAAGGGGTGGGATGGGATTTGGAGAATAATAATGTTTGATATTCCAGAAAAACATAAAACAGCCAGAGATGGATTAACCCTAAAATTGATAAGAATTGGATGTGCTCCAATACAGAAATCGGTTTTTATTACCCCATATGAATGCAAAAAGGAAATCAAATTTATTGGAGAATATTTTGGTGTTTCAAAACACATAATCTTTCTTGAAACAGAAAAAATCAGTAATGAAGATTTATTAAAGGATGAATTTGAATTATAAAGTCTCTACACTTATCTTTGCGATAGCAGAGATAGGTGTAGATTTTTTGGAATGAAAAAGATAAAAAAAACCGACGATGTGAATCGCCGGTTTTGGTACATCTAAACTATAGATGTATCCAAAAATAAGTATTAAACATTTTTGCTTCAGGAAAATATCCGAAACCAACAAGAATATGGGTTTTAGTATCAATTGAATATTTTTTTGTCCAGCCAATTTCACTTGACCAAGTTTTTTTGGTTCTATCATATACAAACCAAGAATATGGGTCACCTAAATTGCCAAGGGTAATTGTAACAAAACCAGATGTTGTCTTAATTGACTCATAATATCCTGTTAGAGTCAAAAGATTTGGAATTTTTATTGTTCCTGCAACTCCGGTGTTTTTTTCTGAAAAAAACTATCTTTAATTTTTCTACATATATGATAGCATGATTAGATTTTTTTGTCAAGTGTTTCTCAAATTATGGCTAAAAATAAATCTTTTTAAAAACAAAATCTTAAAACAACTGACACAGAAGATTAAGGTTGATGAGTTTCTTGTTTTTTTATTATATTAGTGTATATTTAATCACATAAACGCTCCCGCCAGCCGAAAGGTCCGCGGGAGTTTCTATTTTTATGATATAATTTTTGTATGAAAACAGTATTGTTAATAGATGGAGAAAATTTTATAAAAAAAGCTAAAGATTCTTTAAATAAAAAAGATATAATATGGCATCAGTTTGATTTTAAGGGTTTGTTTAATTTGGTACTAAATGGCTACAACATAAGCAAGGTTGTTTTTTATTTTGCAAAACTCAAAGAACACAAAGATACAAAAGAAAAATCTAAAGAACTTATAGAAAAACAAAGACTACTAAAAACTCATCTGGAAAAACAGGAATTTGAAGTCATCTTTTCTGGTAGAGTCAGGGGTTTTCAAGAAATTGGATTCCTTGGTAAAAAATCTTTAATTTTTAAAGAAAAAGGTGTAGATGTTAGAATTGGGGTAGATATGGTAAGTTTTTCTTGCGATAAATTATTTGATCAAATTATATTAGGTAGTTCCGATTCAGATTTACAACCAGCAATAAACAATGTTAAGAAAAAAAATATTATAGTCGTTTATCTTGGTTTTGAAGAAAATCAAAATAAGGGCATTTCATATAACAGTAACAAAACAATTCTTATTAGAAATTCAGAAATAATTAAATTTTTAAATTTAAAGAATGAGCCTGTATGACAAAAAATCTAAAAAATAATGTCGTTGTTCGTTTTGCTCCGTCGCCGACGGGTTATTTGCATATTGGAGGAGCAAGAACGGCTCTTTTTACTTATCTTTTTGCAAGACAAAATGGTGGAAAATTTATTTTGAGAATAGAAGATACCGACAGAGAAAGGTCAACAAAAGAATACGAAAAAAGTATTTTAGAAACAATGAAATGGTTAGAACTTGATTATGATGAAATTTATAGACAATCTGAAAGAATTGAAATATATAAAAAATATCTAAAAAAAATGATAGGTGACGGCAGTGCTTATGTCTCAAAAGAAAAACCTGAAAAAAGGGGGGATAGAGATGAGGTCATTCGTTTTAAAAATCCAAACAAAAAAATAATTTTCAACGATTTAATTGTTGGAGATGTGGAAGTTAATACAACCGACTTAGGTGATTTTGTTATTGCGAAAGATATGGAAACACCTATATTTCATCTTACAAATGTTATTGATGATTACGAAATGGGCATAACTCATATAATAAGAGGACAAGACCACATACCAAACACTCCAAGACAAATTCTAATTCAAGAAGCGATTGGGGCTCAAAGACCAGTTTACGCTCATATACCTTTAATACTTTCGCCAGATAAATCAAAACTTTCAAAAAGAGATGGTGCCGTTAATGTTGTTGAATATAAAAATCTTGGATATTTACCGGAAGCAATTATAAATTTTTTGGCATTTTTAGGATGGAACCCTGGGGATGATAGAGAGATTCTAACAAGAGAAGAATTTATAAAAGGATTCAATATGAAAAAAATTCAAAAAGGAGGAGCTGTCTTTAATATAGAAAAATTAAATTGGTTTAACAAAAAATATATACAAATGTTATCGGATAAAAAATTTATGGAGCTTGTTAATAAATTTATGCCATCAGAAATAAAAAATTTTCCAAATTATGATAAAAAGGTGGAAAAAATTATTCCTGTTATTAAAGAAAGGATTGAAAAATTTGGAGATATAAAAGACATGCACAAAAGGGGAGAGTTAAAATACTTTTTTGAACAACCAGAATATGAAACAAAATCATTAATGTGGAAAGATGAAAAAAATATTCAAAACACAAAAAAATATTTGGAAGAAATTTTAAATTTGTTAGAAAAAATACAAGACAATAATTTTAATTCTGTATTAATAAAAGACGCCGTTTGGAATTTTGCGACAGAAAAGGGAAGAGGAAATGTTCTTTGGCCAATGAGATATGCTTTATCCGGAATTGATAAATCACCAGACCCGTTTATTCTTGCATCACTACTTGGTAAAAAAGAGACCATCAGCAGAATAGAAACAGCGGTCAAAAAAATTAATTCTATTAAATAATTTTTACAAATGAAAACTTATCAGAAAACAGCGTGTATAATTTTTCTGTTGTTATTTTTTTTATATGCACCTTTTGCAATACATTTCGCTAATGCATCATCCATTAGTGAATTAAAATCTGAAATTGATGACAGAAGTACAAAAATTCAAGAATTGGAAAAAGAAATTAGCGGGTATCAAAAAATGATAGAAACTATTGGAAAGGAAAAAGATACACTTCAAAACGCTATTCAAATTCTTGAAATATCCGGTAAAAAACTGTTAGTAGATATGAAAATTACAGAAAAGAAAATAAGTTTGACTGATTCAAATATAGGTAAGTTAAGTGTGGAAATATCAGACAAAAAACAACAAATAATACAAAATAACAAAGCCCTCTCGGAATCAATAAGAAGAATGTATGAATTTGATTCAACTTCTTTGATTGAAATTGTTGTTGGTTATGAAAAAATGTCTGACTTTTGGAATATAATTGAAAATTTAGAAAAATTTCAATCCAGTATACAAGACAATTTGAATGAACTTCGTGTGCTTAAAGAAGAATATACAAACAAAAAATTGAGTGAGGAACAAAAAAGAAGAGAGTTGGCAAATTTAAAATCACAATTGGCTGACCAGAAAAAAATTGTTGATTACAATAAAGCGGAACAATTTAATTTATTAAAAGAAACTAAAAATAAAGAATCAAACTATAGAAATATGGTTGCGGAAAAACTTAGGTTAAAGGAACAGTTTGAAAAAGAACTTTTAAACCTTGAATCAGAATTACGCATAACTATAGACCCGAACAGCATTCCTAGGGCACGCGCAGGAGTTTTAAATTGGCCTCTTGATAATATTTTTATAACTCAATATTTTGGAGATACCGAATTTTCAAAAACAACAACTGCATATAATGGAAATGGACATAATGGAATAGATTTTAGAGCTTCGGTTGGTACAAAAATTAAGGCCTCTCTTGGCGGAGTGATTGTTGGAACAGGAAATACGGATGAGTCTCGTGGATGTTATTCGTATGGGAAGTGGATTTTAATAAAACATGAAAATGGTCTATCAACTTTATATGCGCACCTTTCATTAATAAAAGTTAATGCCGGCGAAACGGTCAATACTGGAGACATAATAGGATATTCCGGCAACACTGGGTACTCAACAGGTCCTCATCTTCATTTGACGGTTTATGCAACACAAGGTGTCAAAATTGTTAGATTGGGAGATATAAAAAAGATAACAAACTGCAGTAATGTTAAAATGCCTGTTGCTCCATTAAATGCATATCTTAATCCACTGGATTATTTGCAATAACTTATATTTAAACTAAAATATATTATATAATATACGAATAATTCAAAACTCTCATTAAGAGAGTTTTGAACCATAATATTCGTGTTAACTATTTTTGCGAAGCAAAAATAATTTTCAAAGAAAATTATTTAATAGGGTAAAAAAACTTATGACAAAAAAACAAACAAGTGGGGGATTGGTAAAATTAGTTATTTTAATAGTGATAGCGATTCTTGTTTTAAGTTATCTCGGTTTTGATTTAAAAACATCTATAGAATCGGACCAAACGCAGGGGAATCTTAAATATGTTTGGGGTTTTGCGATTGATGTATGGCAAAACTATTTAAAAGGACCGATTTTGTATTTATGGAACGAAATATTTATTAAACTCATTTGGGAATCATTTACTGGTAATATGGAGAAAATTAAATCTGGAGAACCCACGGACCTAGAATTGAATGCGTCGGTTGGACTTAACAGTAAGTAGTGGGTAAATGAAAATTGTCGTTAAGCGACAATTTTCATCCATTTGTTTTTTAAAATTGTCGTTAAGCGACAATTTTCATCCATTTGTTTTTTAAAATTGTCGTTAA
>JBBTPZ010000002.1:16020-18613 GCA_038065915.1 Patescibacteria group bacterium | reverse complement strand
GCGACAATTTTCATCCACTCCAATAAAATATCCTTCGTCCCAATAAAATAGCTTTTAGATTTCACTTGGTAAAGATTTTACCTGCCCACCGTAGGCAGGCGAAGTAAGTAATATTTTTTGTAAGAGCTTCTTAAAATATAGTGTTTATGATATTATATAATTCATCATGGGAACAAAATTAAAAAATAAAAGAAAATCCGTCAAACGTAGGAGAAGAAATAAGTTGAAGCATAGAAATAGATTTAAAAACAAGTAAAAGCGCCTCGTGGGCGCTTTTTGTTTCAACGGTAGGGAGTTGTAGGTTATCAGTCATCTATCCTTTAAATTTAATATAGTGTCGAAAAAGGAATATTGTGCGACCTTATATATCTTTCTTATCCTTATCTTCCCTCTAACAAACCAACCTAACTTTCCTTCGAATGAGTTTTGGGTTTGTGTGGAATAACTACCCAGAAAGATATATACATAACTACTCCGGGAATAAATCCAGTCATGATTGTTAAAAATATAAAAGCGAGACGAATGAGAGTCGACTCCATTTCGAACCTTTCCCCTATTCCCCCGCATACTCCGGCTATTTTCTTGTCTGTATTTGATAAGTATAATTTTTTTGTTTGCATGAGAAATTTGAATTAAATTAATAATTATAAATATCTCTTATTTATTTTCTCAATTTTGTTTTTAAGTCCTTCTTCTATATCTACACCCATAGTTTTAGCAAGAAGTAATGTCGTAATCAAAACATCTGCAAATTCATGTGCCAAATTATCTTTGTTGTGTTTTTCTAATTTTTCTTTTCTCTGATCTTTGTTATAACTCAAAACCTCATCACAAAGCTCTCCCAGTTCTTCCATTAATTTAACCGTTCTAGCTAAAATTCTTTCTGTATCAGTTTTGGAACTCTTGGTTTCAACCAATCTCCCGTCTTCAATTTCAATAAATTTTAATAATTCTTTCATTTCTATTTTAGATTTTGTATTGTCATTTTCCATTTTGATTTTTACATTTTAAATTATTTAAGACCCTTACAATTTGATGCCGGAGTATACCCTGCTTCTTTTGCATCCTCTATAGAAGCAAAATATATCTTATTTGCTTCACTTATTCTGTTTGCGCCAGAACACCACGGATAATGATACTTCGTTCCATTTTTTGAAGCAACAACCTGTCCTCCTTCATTTACAGTACCACCCACTTCCCTGCTTTGTTCAATATTTTTTACACCTGTAAGCGTGTTAGCAAATATATTATCCGTTTTTATATTTTCTATTTTGATTGGAAATTTTTGTTCTTCGCTCACAGACAACCGACCTAATCCAAATCCACCAAACCCAACTAAAATAATCAACACTATCGCAAACATGTCATTATTCAGCTTATTGCTTATTCCATCCCAAAAACTCTTGATTTTTGATGTTAAATCATATATACTCATCCTATTATTCTAATATAAAAATCAGAAATTGTTAAAACTTGTTTGATTTACTGTTTTTATGATTTTGTGATTTCATGATTATTTATGGCACACCGTAAAGCCGGGGGTTCAGCAAAAAACTTAAAGGACTCACAACCAAAATATTTGGGTGTTAAATTGCAAGATGGAGAAAAAGCAAGAGCTGGCAATATAATAATTAGACAAAGAGGAACCAGATATTTGGCTGGTAAAAATGTTGGAATTGGTAAGGACCATACCCTATTTGCGTTGATTGACGGAAAAATTGAATTTAAAAGTAAGAGAAAAATAAAATTCAACGGAAAAGTTTTAATAAAGAAAATTATAAATGTAATTGGAGAAAAACAAGTTAAAAAAATAAAGGCAAGGAGAGTTAAAAAGGTTCGTCCTGTAGCTCAGCCAAAGGCTGATGGTACCGGGGTGAAGGAAATAAAAAAGGCGGAAAAAAAAGTTGAAAAAGAAGTAAAAAAAGTTCACCTCGTAGCCCAGCCGAAAGCTGGTGGTATTGAGGCAAAAGTAGCAAAAAAAATTACGCAAATAAAAAAGACCTCATAAGAGGTCTTTTTTGTTTTTAAAACTATCCGGTTATCAAAACCTTAAATTCCACATCTCTCTTCCCTATTTTTATCTTTATGATATGTTCACCGGCTTCCTTTATTGGATGTTCCAATTGAATATATTCTGTGTCTATGTCCATTTTGAGTTTTTTACTCAATTCTTTTGAAACTTCTTCTTTACGGATACTTGCAAATAAATGCCCTTTATCATTTAATTTTGATTTAATTTCAAGAACAGTATCTTTTAATTTACTAATTTCCATATCTAGCAAATTTTCTTTTATTTTTTGCTTTTCGTCTCTCCTTTTCTTCGTTTCTTCAACTTCTTTTACAATTTCATTTGTTGCAATTTTTGCAAGACCGCGCGGAATTAAAAAATTTTGCGCGTACCCATCAGAAACATTTTTTATATCATATTTGCGTCCAATTTTAGGAACATCTTTTAAAAGTATAATTTTCATAATATTTTATTGTTTATAAATTTTCATAGAAAATTTATTCCTTAATTTTGCATTTTGATATTTGCATTTTACATTTTTAAAAGTATCTCAACCGCCTTATTCATTTGTTTATCAATTTTATT
>JBBTPZ010000002.1:0-15920 GCA_038065915.1 Patescibacteria group bacterium | reverse complement strand
TTTACATTTTTAAAAGTATCTCAACCGCCTTATTCATTTGTTTATCAATTTTATTTTCTTTATCTTTGGCGGTATTTTCCATTTTGTAATCAGGAGTTAAACCACCATTTGATATAGATTTTCCATTTGGAGTCAACCATCTTGCAACTGTAACTTTTAGAGAAGCCCTATCTTTTCCTATATCAATAAGTTCTTGAACTGACCCCTTACCAAATGTGTTCGTCCCAACTAATTTTGCAACACCATGTTCACTTAGAGCGCCAGCTAATATTTCAGATGCGGAAGCCGAACCATTATCAACAAGTATTACAAATTTCAAATTTTTATTAAATATATTATATCCCTTACTCCTATGGATATTATTTTGTTCCTTGTTTTTTTCTCCAAAGTCCTCAGTTACAATAACTTTGCCTTCCGGTAAAAACCAACTGGCCATATCAACAGCCGCCCCAAGATAACCACCAGCATTTCCTCTTAAATCTAAAATTAATTTATCCGACTTTGAATCTACAAATTCTTTTAATGCATTTTTAAACAAGTTTGGAGAAACTGATGAGAAATTATATAAACTCAAAACAAAAATTCCATCATCTCTCAATTTTGTATCAATCGTCGGTATTGTTATCGTGTCACGAATTATTTCCACATCAAATGATTTATCTACACCCTTTCTCACAACAGTTAATTTTATTTTTGTCCCTTTCTCCCCTCTTATTAATTGAACAGCTTCGTCTACTTTAATGCCTGATGTATTTTTACCATCTATTGCAATAATTTTATCTCCAGAAAGCATACCGGATTTTTCCGCGGGTGTTCCCTTTAGTGGCGTTACTACCGTGAGCTGGTCATCCTTTATACCAATTTCCATTCCAACACCAGAAAAATTACCATTTATACTTGTTTGAAATATTTCTGCTTCTTTTGGAGGAAAAAATACCGTGTATGGGTCGCCGAATGAACTTGTGAGACCTTCTATAGCGCCCCAAACCTTTTCTTTATTTGTCACTTTTGTTGTTGTTGAAGAAACAAATTTATCGTTTAAAGTGCTCCACACAGCCCAAAAATCCGACAAGTCAACATTTTCCACGTTTTTCCCCGAGATATCTTCTACATTATTTGTTATTTTATATGTTTCATCTATTTTTGAGACATTGTTACTGTTTCCTGCATAAAAACCAACAAAAAAAACAGCGATTGAAAATGCTAATGCACAAAAAGTTAATGCGATTTTATTATTTATTATTTTTTTCATTAACAATGATTATCTCAAAATACATGGAATGAAGCAAATGATTGAAAAAATATCTAAAAATGTTATTATTTTAATAACAGTTCTTTTGGAGGTTACATGAAAAAGAAATTTTTTTTCAATTTCGTTCTCACACTGATACTCGGATGTGAGACAAAAATGATTTTGGATGGAAACATAACTTGGTTTATATCATTTTTGGGATCAAAAATGATATTAATCACACCTTTCATCCAAAGATTTAAAGGATTTCCTCGCCTGTGGTTTTAATTTTAAACCTCGGGCGATTTTTTATTAATAATCCCCTATTTTCTTTTTTTGCTTTTTTGTTTTTTTCTTTTCTTGTATAATATATATATGATAACTAAATATGAGTACATGGATTTAACTTGGATTGATATAGAATCACCAAAACAAGATGAGATTAGAAAATTAATGGAGGAATATTTAATCCATCCTTTTGTTGCTGAAGAATTACTTTTGCCTACTGTAAAACCGAGAGTTGAGTTGTATGACGATTATATTTATTTGATATTACACTTCCCCGTTACAAAACATTCTCATTCAAAAAGTGTGATGCAAGAAATAGATTTTATAATCGGAAAAAAATTTATAATAACAACCAGATATGATGCAATTGACCCCGTTCATAATTTTTCAAAAACATTTGAAGTAAATTCCGTTCTTGAAAAAGGAGAAATGGGAGGACATGCAGGTTTTATTTTTTATCATATGATAAATAAGATTTACAAGTTTACATCAGACGAAATTGAATACACTTCTTCAAAATTAAAGAAAATTGAAGATGATATTTTCAAGGGCATGGAAAAAGAAATGGTTAAAGAAATCTCCGAGACAGGAAGAATTCTTCTTGATTTTAAACAAATAATGACACCGCATAGTGAAATATTAAAATCTTTTGAGGAATTTGCTCTAAATTTTTTCGGAAAAAATTTTGCATATTCTTTAAAATCAATAATATCGGAACAATATAAAATAATAAAAAATATAGAAAAAAATAAAGAAATGCTTAATGAGTTACGCGAGACAAATAATTCACTTTTGTCCACAAAACAAAATGAAATAATGAAAGTTTTAACAATCGTTTCTTTTATTGCTTACCCTCTCACAATTTTGGCAGCTTTGTTTCAAATGAATACGAAGTACACACCTATAGTGGGAATGCCAAATGATTTTTGGATAGTTACTGGAACAATGTTCATAGTTGCTATTATATTTTATCTTTATTTTAAATCTAAGAAGTGGTTGTAAATTTTGCCTACGGCAAAATCGCGGATGGACGCAGATTAGAAGCAGATGTACGCAGATAAAAAACTATCCCCCTATTCGCTACAATTAGAGAATAGAAACAAAAAAAATCCGCTGTTGTTTTTTAATTAAAAAATCAGCGGATTTTAGTTTGTTAAAGTTTTCATAATGCTTCCTTCTTTTTTAAAAAGTTTAAATTCTTCAATCAGATAAACCTTATCTGATTGACTTAATTCACGAACTGCATTTTGCAAATACTTATCTTCGTGAATGAAATCCGGGTCAAAATATTTAATTTCATAAATATCAGACCCATTTTTACAAACCTGAACTTTTACGAAAAAATACTCCATGTATTTGTCAGAAGGACATTTTATGAAAACTTCATCCTTTTGAGAAGTTTTCATCTTATTCTCCTTTTAGTGTTCTGTCTATGCAAAATAATATCAAATCAAATTCAATTTGTCAAACGAGTTTTAAATAAAAAATAAAAAATGTTAAAATAATCATATGAAATTATATAACACCTTGTCCAGAAAAATTGAAAAATTTGAGTCAATAAATCCACCAAATGTGGATATTTATACTTGTGGACCAACTGTTTATTCTCGCGCACATATAGGTAATCTTCGTACATTTATCTCTACAGATGTTTTGAAAAGAACTTTTAATTTTTTGGGATATAAAGTAAACCATGTAATGAATATAACCGACATAGACGATAGAATTATTAAAGAAAGTAAGGGAGAAAAAAATAAACAAAAAGAAATCACACAAAAATATGAAGAATTGTTTTTTGCTGATTTAAAAGAATTAAATATTGAAATACCAGAGAAAACACCAAGAGCAACTGAAAATATAGAAAAAATGGTTGAGATGATTAAAAAAATGATTGAAAATGATTATGCTTATAAAACAGAGGATGGGATTTATTTTTCTATTCAAAAATCAAAAAACTATGGACAACTCGCGGGATTAAAAAATGTTTCAAAATCAAAATCACGAATCAAAAACGATAAATATGAAAAAGACAACCCTCAAGATTTTGCTCTGTGGAAATTTTACGATAAAGATGACGGCGAGATTTACTGGGACACAGAAATTGGCAAGGGCCGTCCGGGATGGCATATAGAATGTTCTGCAATGTCTACAAAATGTTTGGGAGAAAGTTTTGATATGCATACAGGTGGAACTGACTTAATATTCCCCCATCACACAAATGAAATTGCGCAAAGTGAGGCGGTTTCAGGTAAACATTTTGTAAAATATTGGATTCACGGAGGTTTTTTGAATATAAAAGAAAATTTGTCTTCAGAAGCAGAAAAAATGTCTAAATCAATCGGAAATGTAATTACACTTGATACTTTAAAAGAAAAAAACATTAATTCCCTTTCCTATCGTTATTTGACTCTCACAGCACATTATCGTTCTGAAATGAATTTTTCTTGGGAAGCGCTTATTGGCGCTCAAAGTGCTCTTGAAAAACTTTGTAATTTCTATAATGAAATTGGAAATGAGATTAAAAAACCCGACAAAAAATATATCAGTGAATTTAAAAAATTATTAGAAAATGATCTAGCTATACCTGAAGCGGTAGCTTTGGTGTGGAAATTAGTAAAAGACGATTCTGTTGAAAACTCAGACAAAAAAGCTACCCTGCTTGAATTTGATAAAATTTTTGGATTTGGTTTGGATAAAATTGAAGTACAAGAAATCCCACAAGAAATAAGAAAACTCGCGCAAGAACGCGAGTTGGCAAGAAAAAACAAGGAATGGGAAAAGGCAGATGAAATTCGCAAAAAAATTGAAGGACTTGGTTATGAACTGAAGGATACAAAAGATGGATTTGAATTGAAAAGCGTTAAATAAGCTTTTCAATCTATAATATTTTTGTTTTTAAAAAAGAAAAAAGCCGAGGATTCACATCATCGGCTTATTTTTTAGAAGATAATTAAAATATTATTATTTACACCGTAATAAACGATGTAATTTTTAATTTTGTCCTGTTTTGTAATTATTTTCCCCTTAAATCTTGGGGGGATTTTTTCTACAACCACTTCAACTCTTCCATTTCCAAAAGAAACGGAAAGAATATTAGAGTTGTAATTAATCAATGAATTAACAGCAACTCTTAAAGAGTTGCCTTTCCCGGATTCAAAAAAATTTAACATTTTATTTCTCCTTTCGTTAGAATTTAGGATTTGTTATCTGCATGTATTATAGCATATTTAATTATGTTTTGTCAAGCATTTCAAAATACACCCTTAAATGACAACATTTTAAGATTTTTACATTGTCATTTTACATTTTGATTTTTTCATTTTTAATTTTCACTATCCCCACTCATCCACACTATTTCAACTTTTTGACTCTTCCGTCTATTCCCCACCAAACATCACTATGTTAGAATCTCACTAATGGCAAACACAACTAATCAAATAACCAACGAACTAAGAGTTCCACCTCAAAATATTGAAGCGGAAAAAGCGCTTCTCGGTTCTATTATGTTAAAACCAGAAATCATTCATGAGATTGCTGACATATTATCTCCGGAATGTTTTTATTCCGAAAAACATAAAATAATTTATGGAATAATGTTAGATTTACTTTCAAAGGGAGACCCGATTGATTTGTTGTCAGTTTCTTCAAAATTGAACGAAAGAAAAAAACTTGAACGAGTCGGCGGGAGAAGTTATTTAACTGACCTTGTATCAATTGTTCCGAGTGCGGCAAATGCTTTGTATTACACAAAAATTATTTACAACAAATACAAAATGCGAAATTTGATAGAGGCAGCAAATCATATTTCATCTATTGGTTATGACGAAGGTAGTGATGATGAAGATATTGATGAAATTTTAGACAAGGCAGAAAAAAAGATATTCAATGTGACCAATCTTTCAAAAGTTAGACCTTATGTTCATCTTAAAGATGAGCTCGGCGAAGCATGGGATAGAATGGACAGATTACATAAATCCGGAACTGACTTGAGAGGTGTGTCTAGCGGTTTTCAAGAATTGGATAATAAATTATCTGGTTTTCAAAAATCTGATTTAATAATTTTAGCCGCTCGTCCGTCAATGGGAAAGACCTCCTTGGCTTTGGACATCGCAAGAAAAACAGCCGTAAACCATAACAATGCCGTGTGTATTTTTTCTCTTGAAATGAGTTCACAACAACTTGTTGACAGAATGCTATCGGCAGAATCAAGAGTTGATGCATGGAAATTAAGAACTGGTAAAATAACGGCCGAAGATGATTTTGGGCGTTTGAGAGATTCTCTGGACCTTTTATCAAAAGCACCTATTTTTATTGATGACCAACCAGGAAATACAATTACAAAAATGAGGTCCGTGGCAAGAAGATTAAAAAGTGAAAGAGACATAAAACTTATTATTGTTGATTATTTACAACTAATGATTCCGAGCGGAAGAATGAAAATGTCTGATTCAATGGTAAATCAAGTTACAGAAATATCCCGTTCTTTAAAAACATTGGCAAGAGAATTGGATATACCTGTTATAGCTCTGTCACAGTTATCAAGAGCGGTTGAACAAAGGGGTGGAAGACCTAGATTATCCGATTTGCGAGATTCTGGTTCTATTGAACAAGATGCTGATGTCGTTGTATTTATACACAGAGAAGATAAATACAAAGAGGATTCCGATAAACCTAACATCGCCGAATTATTAATAGAAAAACACAGGAATGGTCCAACTGGTAAAGTTGAATTGTATTTTGATGATAGAAGAGCTACATTTTTGAGTGTAGAAAAGAAAGGATTTGATGATGGCTCAATGGAAGACCAAGATGTTGTTGAAGATTTTTAATTTTAATTATGAATGCAATAGAAAAAATAGCAGGAATTTTTTCAAAATTCCCCGGAATAGGTCCTAGACAATCAAAAAGGTTCGTCTTTTTTTTGTTAACAAAAGGAAATGATTTTCTGGATGAACTTATTGGATTATTAAATAAATTGAAAGATGAGGTTTTAATGTGTGATTCTTGTTATCGTTTCTTCCCTGCCAGTCCAGGAAAGGAAAAAATTTGTAAAATTTGTTCAGATAAAAATAGAGATTCTTCAATGTTAATGTTGATAGAAAAAGATACTGATTTGGAAAATTTGGAGAAAAGTGGAATCTATAAAGGATATTATTTTGTGTTGGGTGGAAATATTTCCGTTTTTGAAAAAAATCCTGAAGAAAAAATAAGAGCAAAGGAGTTGATTAAAAAAATAAACGAATCAGTAAAAAACGGTCTGAAAGAAATTATAATAGCAACGAGTTTAAACACGGAGGGAGAAAACACAATGGAATTTTTGGTAAAACTTTTAGGAGTTTTGGCTCAAAAAAATTCCATTAAAATAAGTATGCTTGGGAAAGGGCTTTCAACTGGAACGGAACTTGAATACATAGATAGTGAGACAATTAAAAACGCTATTCAAAATAGACATTAGTTTTGTAGGGTTAAATAAAATCTTGTTTTGGTCATTTCGTTTTTTATACCAAACTGTCCTATAGGACAGTTTGGTATAAAAATAATTTTTGATTTTGGTATTTAAATTTTATTTTTTTGAAATTATAATTCAAAAAATTTTTTAAATTTTTTTTCGTTATCTATCTTTCTTGCAACAATATAATTAACAAAATTTTTAACGTTAAAATAATTTAAAATAAAATTAATTTCATCTCTACAAGAATATGGATATATAAAAACGGACTTCTGATATTTAGCAAATCCCAATTGATCTAATTTTATTCTCAATGCCCTTCTTGCCGATCTATTATTTTCTGGAATGTCAAACATCACAATTCTCCAATTTTTGTCCCATTTTGTTTGTTTTTTTAACTTTAATTCTTCAAAATTATATTTTTTTACTAATCTGACTCCTTTTCTTGTAATCTCTAACATTATTTCACCATTTTTGTTGTATGTTCTTACGTATTTATTTTTTCTTAATCTATAAATTTCTCTGTTAAATTTATTTCGATATTTTTTATCAGTTTCAAATAATTTTATTACTTTTGCCATTCCGGGTAATGAAATCACTGTTACTGCAACTGATATGACAAATAAACTTTTCAAGATTAGTTTTGATACATTTATTATTTTTTGTTTGTTTTCATTTAACATTTTATGTGTCGTATATTATTTCATTATATTATATTCTACCATGTTTCTTTTTACACCTAAATGTCCGATAGGACAATTTGGTGTAAAAATGGGTTTTTTAAAAAAATTCTTTTCACTACTATAACTTTAAAAGCCCTTAATGGGCTTTTAAAGAGTCGTGTTAGGTTTTAATCCACAACAATCTGGCTTAGGCCAGGTTATAGGAATTTTTTAAAATTCTATTCACGACTATAAAAACCTGGCGTAGGCCAGGTTTTTATTTAATAGATTCTATCTTCACTTTAAAATATGGTTGTCTGTGTCCTTTCTTTTTGAAGTATCTACTCTTTGCTTTATATCTTATAACCGTAATTTTCTTTCCTTTTCCTTCAGCCATTAAAACACCTATCACTTTTGCTCCATTTATATAAGGGTCACCCAAAGTCGTGTCTTTCCCATTATCAACCATCAAAACATTATCAAATATTATTTTATCGCCAACCTTTGGCTCTTCGTCACTCTTTATTTTCTCAATAAGAATAGTATCCCCTTTGGAGATTTTGTATTGTTTTCCGCCTGTTTTTATAACTGCGAATTCATTCATATTAGACAGTATATTACAGGATTTTTAAAAAATAAACAAGAAGGCGCAGAAATTCATATTTCCGCGCTCTTTTGGAAAAGTTCACATCTTTTCCCTAAAAAATTCTGACCATGATAGCCCGTTCGCTTCTTTCGAAGTAAACAAACAAAACATGGCAAATATAAAACTAATAATTGCTATTGGTATTTTCCAATCGCCTTCCATTTTGACTCCATATAATATTGAAAGAATATCTGCTTAATATGATATCATAACTAAAATATTTGTCAAGCACATACAAATGATTGACAAACTATAATATTCCATTATAATCATTCACGGATTCACAAAAAACTGATCTTTCAATTTAAAAAGGAATTTCTTCATGGTAACAAAGAAAATTATGCCAAGAAGCATCTCGGTAACAGTAATTCGCAAGAATACTGAAAATGCCGAAGTCTTACTAAAAAGTCTTCTTTACACAGTGGGAGAAAAGAAAGTTTCAAGGATAGGGACCCTTGGGGCAAAAATCTCTTTTGATGGAAAAGACACTCACACGATAAATAAACTTGTAAGTATCTTTTCTGGTCTAAATATAAATGAAGAAGATAAAATGTCTCTTACAATAAGAGACAACGGCGTTCCAATAGCAAGTTTTTGTTGCAATAGAATGGAATTAGAAAAATTTTTGTTGGCTTCTTAAAGACAAATCCCTCTCTGCTAGCAGGGAGGGATTTTATTTTATATGTGACCTCACGGGGAATGTTTGCTTATTCAAGCAAACCCCGCGGTTTTTGCTTCTCAAAAACCGTCCGATTCCCCTAGACCTAAATAAATACTCAAAAAACAAGTTTGAATATTTATTTCATGTGACCTCACGGGGAATCGGACCCCGATTGACGGATTGAGAACCCGTTGTCCTAACCGTTAGACGATGAGGCCAAAACATAAAGATTATACATTTTTTGTATTTTTAATAAAGATTTTTAGTTTTTTGTCTTTATGTTTTTATGATTTCTTGATTTCTTGATTTCTTGATTTTATGATTTTTATCTATCCGGAGGAATCTCATAATAATTTATCAAAAATTTAGCAGTATCTATAAATGGTTGTGTGAGCGTGTGAGATGCAAAATTAACTCCTTTTGGTTCTATGGTCATTAAAAATACAATAAACCTTGGATTATACGCTGGAAAATATCCAAAAAATGAGTGCAAAAATCTATCTTTATAATACCCTCCATTGACAGGGTCAGGAATTTGTGCAGTTCCTGTTTTAGCCGCAATACTATATCTCTCCAATTTAACAGTTCCACCCAAAAGTGCAGAATCAACAACTTCCACAAGCATTCTTGTAATTTCGTCTGATGTTTCTTTTTTTATTACTCTTTTATCTGTTTCTCCGCGAATTGTTTTTGAAAGTCCATTTTTATATTCTACTTTTTTAACAATGTGCGGTGTAACTAAAAGTCCCCCGTTGGATAAAGTAGAAAGTGCCCTCACTGTTGTTATAGGACTTATCGCTATTCCTTGTCCGAAAGATGCCGTCGCATATTCCAAGTCCCTCGGGCTTTCCAAGTTATCTATAATCCCAATCGATTCGTTTGGTAAATCAATTCCAGTTTCTTCGCCAAGACCAAAGTTTTTCATATAATCAGCAAATTTTTTATTTCCTAATTTGCTCACAATAAATGAAGCTCCGGTATTTAGAGATTGATTTAAAACTTCCTGCATATTTACTTTCCCCCTGCCCTTTCCATCATAGTTTGAAATCTTTGCCCCGTTTAAAACTAAAAATCCTTTGTCATTATATTCAGTTTCAGCCGTCACAACTCCATCGTCAAGACCAGATGCCATTGTGAGTGGTTTCATTATGGAACCCATTTCAAAAACATTTTCAATAATCGGATTTGAAAAAATAGACACATCTTTCTCGTTAGAAAAATCATTCAAATTAAAACTTGGGTAAATACCCATTGCATAAATTTCTCCATTTTTTGGATTCATTATCACACCAACTGTTTTTCTCGAACTCCATTTCTCATTTATTTCTTGCAATTTCTCTTCAAAAAAACCCTGCACTATTGGTTCTATTGTTGTAACCACATTCCCTTCTCTTTTTTGATTATCATCACCGAGTGTTGCGCTTACATCTGAAAAAATTTCTGCAAAAAAGTTAACATAAACATTTTTATCTTTACGAGTTAAAATATTTTCATAATAACTTTCTATTCCATATCTGCCGGCCAATTCGTCACCTTGAAATCCTATAAAACCTATCACATTGCTTGCTAAACTATTTCCAGGATAAAATCTCCATCTTTCTTTATAAACATTAACTCCTGTTAATTTTAATTCGGTTATTTTTTGTGCAATTTTTGATGTTAAATGTTCACCTATTTCTTCGTAGGGGTCTGTTTTTTTAGCTATCTTTTCAAAATAATTGCTTTCATCTATTTTAACTATTTTAGATAATTTTTCATAAACTTCTTTTTCTTTAGAAGAATCTATTAATTTAGGGTTTATTGCAAGAACAAAACCCATTTTTAGAGTTGCAGCAGAAATATTAATCCCATTTTTGTCTTGAAAAAAAATAGAACCTCTATCAAAGATATTTTCGTTAGGGCGTAAATATTGTTTATCCGCTTTTATAGAATAATTGTCTCCATTAACAATTTGAATGAAATATAAACTTATTACTAAAACAAGAAAAAACCCCAAAATAAAAAAGGAGATAACTCTTATTCTAAACAAACTATTAGATTCCTCCATGCAATGTTAAACCGTTAATTTCTGTTCCTTTAGATATATAATTTATTTTATTTACTTCTTTAAAACCGATGGAATAAGCATAATCCAAAGTTAGATTATTTTTTTTTGAAAGATATTGTAATTCAAGTTCACTTATATTAGAAACGATTGTTTTAATTTCATTTTCAATGTTTTCTCTTTTAGCAACATTCCTGATTGTTTGATTCACAAAATATGCATAAAATATTGACACAAAAATTAAAAAGAATATCGCGGAATAAAAAATTCTTTTTTCTGTTTTACTAATTTTAGCTACTAATTTTTTATCTAAAATAGAATTAATAAAACCAAATCCTGTATTTATATTTTGTGCCATTTGTTGCGTCATATTTTTTGAATAATTCTTAATTTTCCACTTCGTGAACGAGGATTTTTTAATATTTCTTCGTCGCTTGGTGTAATTGGTTTTTTTGTCACTAAAACTCCTTTTTTCTCCAACACTTTTTCCTTAAAAAATCTTTTGATAATTCTATCCTCTATACTATGAAAAGATATAACTGCCATCCTTCCCCCTTTGTTTAATTTATCAAATGCTTTTACTATCCCCTCTTTCAAAGCTCCTATTTCATCGTTTACTGTAATTCTTAATGCTTGAAATGTTTTCGTTGCAAAATGTGTTCTTCCTTCTCTGTATCTTTTTGGTATTGCCGTAGAAATAATTTCTACTAATTCAAATGTTGTTTTTATCGGTTTAATTTTTCTTCTCAAAATTATATTTTTCGCAATTTGTTTGGCAAACCTTTCTTCCCCATAACCATCCAAAATATCAACGATGTTTTCTTCTTCCCATTCATTTACTATTTCTTCAGCAGTAAACGGTTCTGATGTTGATTGTTTTGAAAGTGTCATTATAAGAGGTTCATCTTTTTGAAATGTAAAACCTCTTTGGGATTCTTCTATGTTTGCCGACCTAATTCCTAAATCAAATAATACTCCATCTATATTTCCTATTTTTAACTCATTCAGTATGTTTTCAAGATTTCTAAAATTTCCTTCTTTAAAAACAAACTTAGATTTTTTTGTTATATTATTTGAAAAAAATTTTTCTTTTGCCTTTTCTATTGCGTCTGTGTCAGCTTCTATTCCTATTATGAATACATCCCCGTTGAGATTTTTACATATCTCAAATGAATGACCTCCTTCTCCTAATGTTGCATCAATAACAATGTCTCCCCTTTTCAAATTTAAACCTTCTATTGTTTCTTTTAAAAGAACTGGTATGTGTCTGGATGTATTGTTGTCTTGCTTCATTATTTTTTTATCTGCGTCTATCTGCGTTTTGTTATCTGCATTTATCTGCGACGAAGTGTTAGATCATTCCTATCTCTCCTAATTTTTCAGCAAAAGTGTCTGCCTGTTTTTCAATTACTTTCTTGTATTCTGCCCATGCCTTATCATTCCAAATTTCAACCCTGTCGCGAACACCAATCAACACGACCTTGTTTTTCAAATTGGCAAAATCTTTCAAAAAATCTGGAATTAAAATTCTGCCAGCTCCGTCTATTTCCGCCTCAACAGCTCCGGCCAACATAAACCTGTTAAAACTTCTGGAATCGGATTGACCCATTGAGAGTTCCGATAATTTTTTTGTAAAATTTTCCCAATTGGATGTGGTATAAATAAAAATACAATTATCTAACCCATGGGTAAGGACAACTTTCTTTCCCAACTCCTTACGAAACTTTGTGGGAAGTGAAAGTCGTTTTTTTAAATCAATTGTATGTGTATATTCTCCTATCAGCATAGTTTAAGAGATTAAAACCCAGCACGACTCTTTAAAATCTCGTTAAGAGATTTTAAAGTCAAAGAATAAAAGTGAGTTATCCACTTATCCACTTTATCCCACTTGTATATAAGTATATACCACCCTATCCCACATTGTCACATATAGTTATCCACATATTTAAATGGCTCTGATTAAGGAGTAAAAAGAAAAGTACTAAAAGTTATCCACAGTGTAAAAATAATTTTTTATTTACATTTTAATATGAAAATAACTGCTAATTTTTTTTATTTTTTTAACATTGACCTATTTATATAAGTATGATATTATTCTTATTGAAATTAGATGTTTGAAATTTTAAATAAATCAATCACAAATACGCAGGAGGCGTAATGAAAAAAATAATTCCTTTTCTGATAGTTGTTTTATTTTCCCTTGCATGTTTTGTACAAGCGCAAACACCCAACAAAGGATTCCCCGATGGGTGGGCAATAAGCGGATGGGACGCAACTAAAGTTCCGTCTGTGAATCAAACAAATCCTAATAATCTTCTCCCGCGCGAACAACAAAAAACCGCGTTTGGAGAATGGAACAAACCAAGTAGCAAAACTGGTTCAGTAGTTACTGGTCAGTTTTCTTTAACCGGTATTACTAATTTATCAGTTGATGTTGCTTACAATGAATATTATATTTCATATATGAAATATAATATTTCAATATCAACAAATAACGGTACAACATGGCATCAGATTTGGACAGCAACATCTACCGGTTCCACTAACTGGAAATGGCGAACGATTCTTTTGAACTTGTCATTATATTCCGGTAATGCAAAATTGAAATTTACGTACGATGGTCCAATTGAAGGAGACCTCGTAGCATTTGATTTGGGAAAATTATTGGCGACTGGATTGTTTACAACAATCACCCCGCTTAATAGTGCTCCAGTTATTACATTAATAGGAGCAAACCCACTTTACATCACAAAAATCAGTGAATTGAGTCATGAACCGGGTTATACTGCAACAGACAAAGAAGACGGTGATCTAACTGGTAAGGTACAAATCACTACAAATCTTGTTGTGCCCGGCAATGGTATTTTTTACCGCGCATACACAGTAAAAGATGCCGGAGGATTAACTGACACAAAAACTCGCACAATAATTGTGTCAGGGATTACAGACGTTAACGATAATTCATTACCAACGAAATATCTGTTATCAAATTATCCTAATCCGTTTAATCCTACAACTACAATCAGATATGAAATTCCTGAACCTTCTGAAGTAAAAATTGATGTTTACAATTCTCTCGGTCAAAATGTTTCTACATTGGTCAATGAATACAAAAATATAGGCCAATATGAAATTAATTTTGACGCAACCGGTTTACCGAGTGGAACTTATTTTTATATCTTACAAACTAAAAACAAAGTTCTTAATGGTAAAATGATGTTTCTGAAGTAGTTCCTTTGCAGACAAGGCCAAAATCTTAACAAGATTTTGGCCTTATTTTTATATACAAAAATGCCACATTTCAAAAAAATGTGGCATTAATTTTTGGAAAATACGAGTTCTAATATAATTCTTTCGCCAAGGCCATATTTTAGTGGACCTGAATTATTGTTTATTCCGACATATAATTTTTTGTCGCAATTTACAAATAAAACATATCCCATTTTTGGATTTTCTTGAGAAAGATTATATCCAAATTTTTTAACAAATATTCTTATTCTTTTTGAAATATCGGTAAATAATATTTGTTTTTTCGCTTCCAAAACAAAGAAATATTTTTCGTGCTCACTATTCTCTACCTTATCCCTAATTTCAACATTAAGGAATTTTTTTAGAGAACTCGTAAATTTTCTTACTTTAAATTTTTGAGACATTTATCCTCCAAAAAATTAAAAAAACTTTTCTATCTAAAAGATAACACGACTGGACAAGATAACAATGTGTGGATAAATGAAAAAGCCCTGGGAGGGCTTTTTCATCCATAATTTTTTTTGGTTTTTAAAAAACCTCTGAGATAGGTTTTTTATTTCAAAAATAATCTTGAAAATCCTAAAATGCCTTTATAAACTCCCTTGGCTATTTCTTTTACTGTGTATTCAAGTGAAGTTATAACTTGATTTGGAATTTCTACTACAGCTGCAACAAGCGCATTCGCCCCGGAAGCTATGATTGATGTTGTGGTGGTTGCTTTCTCTGTTTCAATAAACGCTACAGCAGTCCCTGTTGCTTCGTTCGTTTTACCAATTATATCTCTAACGTCACCACCCTCTCGTTTTATTTCTTCAATAATTGTTCCTGTCTGTGTTTTAAATCTTTCTATTTCGGTTTTTTCTGCAACAGATAGTGGAAATTCTCTTTGACAATAAATTTCATTTATTTTTTTCTTTGTTGTTATATAAACAAAACCGGTTGGTTCGTTATGACTCCACGGCGATAATATATTTGCTTTGTATTTATTTTGAAATTCCAAAACTGCGTTATATGTTTCCTCATCAAATATTCCTGTTATTTTTTGATTTTTAAATCCTTCAAAATTGCGTAGGAATGTTTGTAATTTTATAACTTCTTGTATATTGTTGTTTGCTCCTAGCTTTAAAAACTCTAACAAATAATTACATTGACCTAAAATTTGACTCATAGATAAATTCAATTCTATACCAATAACTCTCGGCGAATTGCTGTTGTATGAATTTGGCCTAAAATAATAAATTACATCCGGCGTAAGATTAGTAATCAACATTGAGTGAGCATATGTTAATGCAGTATATTCTACATTTGTATTTCCATAACCATAATCATTTTTACTTGTATCTAATTTTTCATTAGATAAAGAATAAACACCGTATGCAACTCTACTTGTTGCTGGTAAATTTGTTGTCCAAGAAATTAGTGCGGTAGTGTTATTTATTTTTGTAATTTTTTCATTTGTTATCACTATTTTTTGAGTGAATATACCACCACCCCCACCACCACCTCCACTCGGAGGATTAACTGGTGGAATAACCGGAGGAATAATTGGTAGAGGAGGCGCTGATTGAACCGTGACTGTTCTTGTGACTTCGAGAGCGAATAAACTTTGTGAGTCGGATACATTGTATCTAATTGTGTATGTTCCAAGTACCGATGTGTTTATCGGAAGTCCTGTTGTGACAATGTTTGA
>JBBTPZ010000001.1:0-2757 GCA_038065915.1 Patescibacteria group bacterium | reverse complement strand
TTGAGATTTTAAAGAATCGTGTCGGCTTTAATCCTATTTTGAGCATTTAAATCTACGGTCCTTTGTTTTTAAAAAACCTCTATTTAGTAACCGAGTTACTAAATAGTTACAAAATGAATTAAATATATGATAAATAAAAATAAAAAAATGCTCTATTTTTTGCCGTTTTTTTTAATTATATTGTTTGTTTTATTGAGCCCAATTTCATTGTTTGCAACGGAAACCAATCCATTGCCCGGTGGCTTGATTCCCTGCACAAATAATTGCGGTTTCAATGACATGATAACACTGGTTCAAAATATAATAACATTTGTTCTTTATATAGCCATTCCAATTGCCGTAGGAATGTTTACATACGCAGGTATTTTGTATTTGACCGCTAGTGGAAAAACCGGGCAAATAGAAAAAGCCCATACGATTTTTCTTAATGTTTTAATAGGATTTATTATAGTTTTATCCGCATGGCTTATAATCAATACAATCGCAAATGCATTGCTTGATAAAAGTAATTTTAAAACCTTTTTGGAATAGTGCGCAAAATAAATTTATAGACAAACATTATTTAAATTAATAGATTTAATAACCAAAAATATGTCTTTTAAAATAGAAAAAATTAAAATATCAATGTGGGGTGTAGTGTCTTTTTTATTACTTTTTCCTTTATATAAAGTTAATGCGACGGGTGTAGAAGTAACTGGGAAGTTAAATAATCCACTGGGGACGACCAACAGTGTTCCGGCTCTGATAACAAAAATTTTGGCAGACATAGTCACACCGATAGGTAGTGTTGTAATTATATTTTTTATAATTTATGCCGGATTTTTATTTATAAAAGCACAAGGTAAGCCGGAAGAAATAACGGAAGCGAAAAAGATATTATTTTATGTTATAATAGGAGCCGCTGTTATATTAGGCGCAAATCTAATAGCCGCTGTCATTAACGGAACAATAAGAAATCTTTAGTATATGAATCCCGTAGTAGAAAATGGCATTACGGGAATGAATATTGAAAAATGAAAAAAATATGAAGAAAAATTTATCAACATTAATAATAAAAATAGCCGCGCTCTTTTAGAGCGATGCCATTTTTCACTACAGGATGAAAAAAACGACTCTAATCATTTTTTCTTTTATTACACCGTTGTTTTCTAATGCAGCGACAATAAAGGGGAATAATTTTAAAGAAATAACTCAAAGTGTTGCAGTATTTTTAAGTAATAGTGTTACGCCGACTCTAATCGGTCTTTCTTTGCTGTGGTTTCTTTTTGGACTGGCGCAATTCATTCGCTCTGCGGGAAATTCGGAGGCAATAGAAGAAGGCAAGAAGAAAATGTTATACGGGGTAGTTGGTTTATTTGTTATAGTTTCAATTTGGGGTTTGGTTGGTATTCTTAAAGATACATTCGGAGTTTAGAAATTGACCGGACGAGTTAATCCACACGAGATGATTGATTAAAAAGCCACATTTCATTATTATTAGTAGAGTCATTTTGACAAAATTATTAAAGGTCGTTAATTAAAGTGTGCCAAATTAGGCACAAAAATATTAAATATATTATGAAAAAAATAACATCAATTTTAACAGGGATGTCATTTATGTTTCCTTTAGCTTCGTTTGCAGTTGCTGGTGGTCCAACCGCAGACACATTAATAGATAAAATTGCTGGGTGGATAGATGTTCTTACACCAATAGTTGTTGCATTGGCTCTACTTTATTTCTTTTACGGTCTTGCAATATATATTCTAAAAGCAGGAGATGAAGAAAAAAGAAAGGAAGCAAAGGGTATAATGATATACGGTATAATCGCTCTATTCGTCATGGTTTCTGTTTGGGGTCTTGTAGGTATACTAGTAAGTAGTGTTGGTCTAGGTGGAACTGGTGGAACGGAAAATGTTCCATATATTAATACCGTTGCTCCGTAATAATTTGTTATGACAGGCCTATTGGATAAAATTAGTGACCAAATAATAAACCCTGTTATACTTTTGCTTTTTGTTCTTGCTTTCCTTTATTTTATTTGGGGTGTTACCCAATATGTTATAAAAGCTGACAGCGATGAACAAAGAGAACAAGGAAAGCAACATATGATGTGGGGAATAATTGGCATGTTCATTATGTTTGCTGTTGGAGGAATTATAGAAATCATAAAAAATACAATAGGAGTATAGTAATAAATTTTTCCGCCAAAGGCGGATAAAAGATTTAAAGTTTAAAAACAAAATCCGCTTTAAGCGGATTTTGTTGTTTAGGAATATTCAAATCTTTCAATTGGGCTTATTTTTTGGTAATATTGCTCGTATGTTTAAAAGCCGGGGTGGCGAAATGGTAGACGCGCTACGCTTAGGACGTAGTTTCGAAAGAAGTGGAGGTTCAAGTCCTCTCCCCGGCACCAGTAGTAATTTATAGGAGTTCATGAGTAAAAAATGAATAATAGAGTAGTGACGGGAGTAAATAAATTTATTTATTTACGAGAGAGGACTTGAAAATCTTTTCGTTATTTATGAAGAGCTTTGCTCTGAATAAATCGAAAAGATGAACAGAATCTGTAAGATTCAAGTCCTCTCCCCGGCACCAGTAGTAATTTATAGGAGTTCATGAGTAAAAAATGAATAATAGAGTAGTGACGGGAGTAAATAAATTTATTTATTTACGAGAGAGGACTTGAAAATCTTTTCGTTATTTATGAAGAGCTTTGCTCTGAATAAATCGAAAAGATGAACAGAATCTGTAAGATTCAAGTCCTCTCCCCGGCACCA